>CAIYZI010000362.1 GCA_903930665.1 uncultured beta proteobacterium | reverse complement strand
GGACCTGCAGGCGCTTCCGCTGCAATTTACTCAGCCAGAAAAGGTATCCGTACTGGTATTGTGGCCGAGCGTTTTGGTGGACAAGTTGCCGACACGGTTGGCATTGAGAACTTTATTTCTGTAAAAGAAACAGAAGGCCCTAAGCTGGTCATGGCTTTAGAGCAACACGTCAAATCCTATGATGTAGATGTAATGAACTTGCAGAAAGCTGTAGCACTTGCTAAGAGTGGCGATGAAATTGAAATTACATTAGCCAATGGTGCGAGCCTCAAAAGCAAAACTGTGATTTTGAGTACTGGTGCACGCTGGCGTGAAATGAATGTCCCTGGTGAGCAAGAGTATCGAGGCAAAGGCGTTGCTTACTGTCCGCATTGCGATGGCCCTCTTTACAAAGGCAAACGTGTTGCCGTGATTGGTGGAGGTAACTCTGGAGTTGAGGCCGCCATTGATTTGGCAGGCATTGTTAGTCACGTCACTCTAATTGAGTTTGATACTAAGTTACGTGCAGATGCTGTTTTACAGAAAAAGCTGTATAGCTTACCAAATGTCACGGTCATTCTGAATGCCTTGAGTAAAGAGGTATTAGGCGCCGCTGGAAAAGTGACAACTTTGCGTTATGAAGATCGCGCCACCAATGAAATGCACGATATTGCATTAGAGGGTATTTTTGTCCAAATCGGTCTCTTGCCTAATACAGATTGGCTTAAGGGTGTTATCGAGCTGTCTCCACGTGGGGAGGTAATTGTGGATGATCGTGGGCAAACTTCTATGCCTGGCGTATTTGCAGCGGGTGACTGTACAACCGTCCCTTACAAGCAAATTATTATCGCGATGGGTGAGGGTGCGAAGGCCTCATTGGGAGCGTTTGATCACCTGATTCGATCCTCGGTTGCATAAGTGGGTTTTCCCCATGGACTTACAAACAAAATAAAGGCCTTATATGCAGCGCATTAAATCAACCGTCTTATGCATAGCTTTATCCGCTGCTGCCAACAGTTTTGCTGATGAAGTTGTTACCCCAGATCAGGTTGTCACCGCTATTGAAAAACAGTTTGGTACGACTCCAGGACAACGACGAAACCATATCAATGGTGTTTGTGTATCTGGTTCATTTGTGGGCGAGAAAGCTGTTCAGAGATATACAACTTCACCTTTATTTTCAGGAAAAACCATTCCGGTTATTGGTCGATTTTCATTGGCGGGTGGAAGTTTAAAGATTCCCGATACCGCCAGAAATCCTCGCGGCATGGCGCTAGAGTTTGAGTTACCTAATAAGAGTGCGCAGCATTTCACTATGTTGAACGTTCCTGTGTTTGGAGCATCAACACCATCATCTTTTTATGATGGTGTTATAGTCAATACACCCGATTCAGAAACTGGTAAACCTGATCCCGAGAAGATTGCAGCATACAAAGCAAGTCACCCCGATGCTAAGGCCTTAGGTGAGTATCTTGCCAAAAACAATCCTGTAGTCAGTTATGCTAACAGCGACTTTTATAGTATTCACGCATTTAAATTTACCAATAAGAGTCAGCAAACCACGCTGGTGAAGTGGCGTTTTGTGCCTGAGGATGGAGTAAAGCGTTTTACCGATGAGCAACTAAAAACGGCATCAACACGTTTTTTAGATCAAGACATTATTGCTAAAACACAAGCTGGCCCGGTACGTTGGAATATGATTTTGACGATTGGCGAGCCAACTGATGAGCAAACTAACCCAACAATCTATTGGCCATCGGATCGAAAGGAAATTAAGGCAGGTGTTTTAACTTTAACTTCAGCAACTCCACAACAAGGTGGTGCTTGTGAAAAGATCAATTTTGACCCTTTGGTGATGGCCCCTGGAATTGCCCCTACCGATGATCCTGTGCTTTTATTTCGATCCCCAGCTTATGCCGATTCTTATGCAAAAAGGTTAACTGGCAAGTAAATAGGTTTAAGATCAATCTGAGGTTGGAGAACTATTCATTCAAGATTTCTCATCAACAAAGGGAGAAAATCATGTCAACACAAGGATCTTGCCCATTTTCAGGTGGCAGCCAAAAGAAACCCACCAGCAAAGACTGGTGGCCAAATCAATTAGATTTAAAACTTTTAAATCAACACTCCCCATTAATCAATCCCATGGACAAGGGTTTTGATTACGCTAAAGAATTCAAAAGCTTAGATCTGCAGGCGGTCATTAAGGATTTAAATATCTTGATGACGGATTCTCAGGATTGGTGGCCTGCTGACTACGGTCACTATGGACCATTTTTTGTTCGTATGGCTTGGCATAGCGCTGGTACCTATCGCATTGCCGATGGTCGTGGAGGTGCTGGGGCTGGAGCTCAGCGTTTTGCACCGCTCAATAGTTGGCCAGATAACGTAAGCTTAGATAAAGCTCGTCGTTTGCTTTGGCCTATCAAGCAAAAATACGGCAAGAAAATCTCTTGGGCAGATTTGATGGTATTGGCAGGCACGATCGCCATGCAATCTATGGGCTTGAAGATTTTTGGTTTTGCTGGTGGGCGCGAAGACGTATGGCAGGCTGAAGATATTTACTGGGGTCCAGAGGGTAAGTGGCTTGCAGATGAACGCTATAAAGGTGATCGTGAGCTTGAGAACCCTTTAGCAGCAGTGCAAATGGGGTTGATTTATGTCAATCCTGAGGGTCCCAATGGCAATCCTGATCCAATAGCTGCCGCTCGAGATATTCGTGAAACGTTCGCACGCATGGCGATGGACGATGAAGAAACGGTAGCTTTGATTGCGGGTGGACATACCTTTGGTAAGGCGCATGGAGCAGCTGATCCTGGTAAATATGTCGGACCTGAACCAGAAGCGGCGCCAATTGAGCAGCAGGGCTTGGGTTGGAAGAACTCCTTTGGAACGGGGAATGCAGATGACACGATTTCTAGTGGATTAGAGGGGGCATGGACCAATAACCCCATTACTTGGGATAACGACTACTTTGATAATCTGTTTGGCTATGAGTGGGAGCTCACGAAGAGTCCTGCTGGTGCCCATCAGTGGACCCCTAAAGAAGCATCGGCACAAGGGACTGTTCCAGATGCGCATAACCCTGCCTTGAAGCATGCACCGATGATGTTTACAACGGATTTGGCATTGAGGATGGATCCCGCTTACGCCAAGATAGCAAAACGCTTTCATGAGAATCATCAAGAACTCACTGATGCATTTGCTAGGGCTTGGTATAAGTTAACCCATCGTGATATGGGACCTCTTTCTCGCTACCTAGGTCCTTTGGTGCCAAAAGAGCAATTGATCTGGCAGGACCCTATTCCTCCTGTAGATCATCCACTAGTTAATGCATCTGATCTAGTCCATTTAAAAGCCAAGCTCTTGGCATCGGGGTTATCGATTTCTGAGTTAGTGAAAACTGCTTGGGCGTCGGCAGTGACATTTAGAGGTGGTGATAAACGTGGCGGTGCAAATGGTGCTCGTATTCGACTCGCTCCACAAAAAGATTGGCCTGTAAACCAACCAGAGCGGTTAGCTAAAGTATTAAAAGTACTTGAGGGTATTCAACAGGAATTTAACAGCACCCAATCTGATAGTAAAAAAGTTTCCCTGGCAGACTTAATTGTCTTAGGGGGATGTGCCGCTATCGAAGAAGCTTCCAAGAAGGGCGGCCATAGTGTTAGCGTTCCTTTTGCGCCAGGTCGCACTGATGCATTGGCTGATCAAACAGATGTCCATTCTTTTGCCGTTTTGGAGCCAGCATCAGATGGATTTAGAAACTATCTTGGTCAATGCCAAGAGGACTCAGCCGCAGAACGTCTGGTGGATCGCGCAAATCAATTAACACTAACCCCACCAGAAATGACAGTGTTGATTGGCGGTATGCGCGCTTTAAATGCAAACTTTGATCAATCGTCTTTGGGGATATTCACTAAAAGGCCAGAAGTATTAACAAATGATTTCTTTGTGAACTTGTTGGATATGAATACCGCTTGGAAAAAATCGAGTGTGAGTGGTGTTTTAGAGGGGTACGATCGTAAATCGGGTGAACTTAAATGGACTGGAACGGTTGTTGATTTAGTCTTTGGTTCAAATGCTGAGTTGCG
>CAIYZI010000361.1 GCA_903930665.1 uncultured beta proteobacterium | reverse complement strand
GGCCTCATCTTTGCCCAGCTAGAATATGTCAGACCCGCATTGGTAGACATGCATCGCTATATCAATGAGTCCCCCGAGGCAGAGGATGTTCCAGAAATTCGGGAGCATATTGCCACTCTTGAGAGTCAAACAAAGCTACATTGAAGAAGCTTTAAAGCCTCACTTCTTTTGAGCTTGAAATACTTTGTACATTCCAGCAAAGGCTACTGGCACTGCTGCGGCACCAACGCCAATGAGAACGATGACGTTTAAATTCTGGCGAATTACTGGAATGTTTCCAAAAAAATACCCCGCTGCTACCAAGCCTATGACCCACAAAGCGGCACCAACGATATTAAAAAGCTGAAAGCGGGAGAAATTCATTTCTGAAACCCCGGCAATAAATGGGGCAAACGTACGAATAATCGGCAAGAAACGCGCCAAAATAATCGTTTTACCGCCGTGCTTCTCGTAAAAAGAGTGGGTCTTACGTAAAGCATTTTGATCAATCCAGCGGGATTGACTGCTAAATACACGGTGGCCAATCCAGCGACCAATCAAGTAATTCAGGGTATTCCCAGCAACAGCAGAAACCAATAGGCCGGTACATAAAGTCCATATATTGAAGTTCTCTGTCGCGCAATAAGCGCCAGCAATAAATAAAAGCGAGTCACCTGGTAAAAAAGGGGCAACTACTAAACCAGTCTCAGCAAACACAATTGCAAACAAAAAAGCATAAGCCCAAAAACCATATTGCTGAATAATCACATCCAAATGTCGGTCTATGTGCAGCAACAAGTCGCTTAATTGCAAAAGGGTGTCCATCAATGTACGCTCCGAGCTAGGGTTTGATGCGGATATTAACAGGCTCAATTAAACCCTACCCTTTTTTAGTTTCTATAATGAGTAATGCTTACTGAACCCCACATTCAGCCTACGCATTTATCTGTACGCCCAACAACTCTTTGTATCGTTGGTCCTACGGGCGCAGGCAAGACGAATCTCACTATGTCCCTTGCTGAGTATGCCAAGACTATTGGCACTACGATTGAACTCATCAGCATGGACTCCGCTTTGGTCTATAGGGGACTAGACATCGGAAGCGCCAAGCCCACTAAAGCAGAACAAGCGGCAGTCACTCATCACCTCATTGATATTCTTGAGCCCACGGAGGTCTATTCAGCCGCGCGATTTGCAAAAGATGTCACTGAGCTCTGCAATGCAATTCGTGCTCGGGGAAATATTCCAGTAGTCGTTGGTGGAACGATGCTCTACTGGAGAGCTTGGGCGCATGGCCTTTCATCTCTACCGCCTGCAAATCCTGAAATTCGTGCTCGCTTAGACGCTCGAGGCAAGGAGATTGGGTGGCCTGGCATGCACGCAGAACTTGCTCTTATTGACCCCATCACCGCGGCCCGTTTAGAACCTAACGACTCTCAGCGTGTTCAGCGCGCCCTCGAGGTCTATGAAGCATCCGGTAAACCGATGTCGCTATTGCTAGCTGATTCTCCAAGCCAAGATGGCAGGGAGGGCTCTGCCATTCCCGATTGGATTGATTTGGTTTCTCTGGAGCCAAGCGATCGATCAAGACTACATGCCAATCTTGAAAAACGGTTTGATGAAATGCTCTTGGCGGGTTTGATTGAAGAAGTGGCCACTCTTCGCGCTAATCCAGAGCTTCACCCCGATTTGCCCGCTATCCGCTCGGTTGGCTATCGCCAAGTCTGGGAGCATTTGGCAGGTGAAACGACTTTAGAAGAAATGCGCTACAAAGCGCTAGCCGCAACGCGTCAGCTCGGAAAACGTCAACTTACCTGGTTAAGAGCAATTGCAGGAAGAAATACTTTTGACCCGTTCAACCCCAATGGGTTGAAGGCAGCACTAGAGCACTGCAAATGCAGGCTGGATCAGAGTTTTTAAATAACGATGGTTTGAGGGGCGTCTTTTGGACGTTCAACGACATCACCAACAACCCATGCACTTAAACCTTCGGTCTTAAGAGATTCAATAGCAGTGTCGGCTTGATCGGCAGACACAATCACCACCATACCAATTCCGCAGTTAAAGACGCGAACCATCTCTGCATCAGCAACGCCACCCTTCATCTGCAACCAGCGAAAGAGTTCAGGCATTTGCCAGCTATCACGATGCAGGACTGCCTGAATATTCTCAGGCAGAACACGTGGAACGTTATCCACTAATCCGCCGCCGGTAATGTGCGCCATTCCCTTGACATCAATTTGCGAGATCAATTTCAGCAAAGGCTTTACATAAATCTCCGTTGGAGCCATCACTACATCACCCAGTGAACGACCGCCCAAATCATCGCTTGGCTTCGCGCCAGCACGCTCAATAATTTTTCTCACCAATGAATAGCCGTTGGAATGAGCACCACTCGAAGCAATTGCCAACACCACATCGCCAGGGGCAATGCGTGAACCAGTAATAATTTTGGATTTTTCTACTGCTCCGACCGCAAATCCTGCTAAGTCATACTCGCCTGGAGGGTACATACCAGGCATTTCAGCAGTTTCTCCGCCAATCAGCGCACATCCAGACAGTTCACAACCCTTAGCGATACCAGCCACTACGGTAGCAGCCGTATCCACAGTCAATTTGCCACAGGCAAAGTAATCCAAGAAAAATAGAGGCTCGGCACCTTGAACCAAGATGTCGTTTACGCTCATAGCCACCAAATCCTGACCGATCGTGTCATGACGATTCCACTCAAAAGCCAATCTCAGCTTAGTACCGACACCATCGGTACCTGAGACCAACACAGGCTCTTTGTAGCGCTTAGGCACCTCAAAAAGGGCTCCAAAGCCTCCAATACCTGCCAACACACCTTCACGCATGGTTTTCTTGGCCAAAGGCTTGATGCGATCAACTAAAGCATCTCCAGCGTCAA
This sequence comes from uncultured beta proteobacterium, assembly GCA_903930665.1. Lineage (GTDB taxonomy): Bacteria > Pseudomonadota > Gammaproteobacteria > Burkholderiales > Burkholderiaceae > Polynucleobacter. Next base: position 5,695 of record CAIYZI010000361.1, on the reverse strand, counting down.
TATCGACTCCAGCGTCACGATAGGAAAGGCCTTGGGAGGCAGAATTAGAAGATGAGGTCATGGCAGATTTGGAAGATTAGTAAAAACAGTGCTTGATCAGTAGAATCATTGAATTCTAGAGGATTCGAGCACGATGGCTGAAATTTTTACCCCTTTTTTGACGGCATTTATTCTGGCTTATGCCCTACGCCCAGTTTGTCTATGGCTTGAAGGGCGACGACTGCCCCGGCCATTGGCCGCCGCATTGGCCATGTTTATTGGTTTGGGAGTCATTTTTTGCATTCTGAGCCTCTTTATTGGCCTCCTTAAAAATGAAATCCCCCTGATAAAGCAGCAACTTCCAGAGTGGATTCAAAATACCCAGACCTGGCTTGGACCAAAGTTGAGTGAATTTCATGTCAATTTTGATTGGGCTACCCTCAAAAACAGCATTACCGAAAAAGTTACAGAGCATATTAGCGATAACGCTGATGTTTTGATGAGCACCACCCTCGATACAGTGCTTATGTCCAGCACTTCAGTCATCGCAGGATTTGTAAACGCCGTCCTAATTCTTTTTGTGATGTTTTATCTACTCATGGATTGGGACCATTTTTTCAATCTAGTCCAAAGCCTTGTTCCGATCAGGGCCCAAGAAACCGTCCATCATCTGGCCATGCATACCGATGGCTTGCTTTCACAGTACCTCAGAGGGATGCTGATCGTCATCTCCATCATGTCTGTTTTTTATAGCGTTGGATTAAGTCTACTGGGGGTCAAGGGGGCCGTTGCCTTAGGGGTGTTCACTGCACTCATGATCGTTATTCCTTATATTGGTATTACCCTGGGATTTTCACTAGCAGCTCTTTCGACGCTCTTGCAATTTGGCCCTGGTAGCGAAATCATCGGTATTCTTATTTTGTACGGCTTAGGTCAATTCTTAGAAGGCTTTTTCTTGACTCCACGCTTAGTGGGGGAGCGCATTGGTTTACACCCTGTTGCTGTCCTATTTGCATTACTGCTATTCGGAAAACTTTTTGGCTTTTTTGGTGTTTTACTAGCACTCCCAATTAGCGCAGTAAGTCTGGTGCTTGTAAAGTATGCCTGGGGTCGCTATGTCCAAAGCGACTGGTACAAAAAGTAAAACAAAGAAGTAATGAATAAAACCCCGCTTCCGCGTCAGTTTGCACTGGATCTCAGTCATACTCCGCCAGCCAGTCTTGATAACTTCCTACCTGGAAAAGATTTAGCCCTGCTAGGGACTTTGCGAAAGCTCACTCAAGCATGGCAAAGTAAAACCGGCGAGAGACTGGAAGCTAACCCTCTTAACGAACGCTGGATCTATTGGTGGGGACCTGAGGGATCGGGACGCAGCCATTTACTCAAAGCATTAAGTAATGCGGCGCAAATATCTGGTTTAGAGCATTTTCACCTTACCCCCAATGAACCACTATCCTGGGTACGACTAGAAGAAAAAATGCCTTTTCTCAGTCAAAGCAAACTACCTGCAGTAATTACGGTCGATGATGTGGATCGCCTAGATGAGCGCTCAGTGAGCTCTTTGTTTCGCATACTCAATGAGGTGCAGGCAAGCAAAGCCATTCATATCTTTATGACGGGGAATGCTGCGCCGGGCGCATTACGCCTTCGGGAAGATCTTAGAACACGCTTAGGGTGGGGTTTAATCTTTCAAACCTACCTTTTGGATGATGATGAGAAAATACAAGCTCTGGAACAAGCAGCCCAGGCTCGCGGACTGGTTTTATCGCCTGATGTTTTACCTTGGCTGCTCAGTCGCTTTTATCGGGATATGCCAAATTTAATGGCTTTAATTGATGCTTTGGATGCTTATTCTCTAGAAACGAAACGTGCTGTTACCTTGCCCCTTGTGCGCGAGCTTTTGCTGCCTAAATAAAACTTCATGACCCAACTTGCCCTCTTCGACTTAGATCACACACTATTACCTTGCGATAGCGACTATGAATGGGGTCAGTTCCTGGCTCGTATTGGCGTTGTGGATTCTCAATACTATGCGCAGCAAAATGAACGTTTTTACCAAGACTACAAAGATGGTAAGTTGGATATTCAAGAATTTTTGCGCTTTGCTCTTAAGCCACTTTCAGAACACTCACGTGCGCAACTGAAAGATTGGCACGATGCATTTATGCAAGAAGTGATTACAGGTCAATTACGCCAAAAGGCAATTGATTTGGTTAAGCGCCATCAAGATGCTGGAGATCTTTGTTGCGTTGTTACCGCAACAAATAGTTTTGTTACGCGCCCCATCGTAGAGAGTTTTGGAATTGAACATTTGGTTGCAACCGAGCCCGCAACGATTGGCGATGACCCATTAGCAAGTTATACCGGCGAAGTAAGAGGCATCCCCAGCTTTCGTGAAGGAAAAATACAACGCGTGCACGATTGGCTATCGAGTCAAAATCTCTTCTTAGACAAGTTACCTTACAGCTACTTTTATTCGGATTCCATGAATGATCTACCCCTGCTAGAGCAGGTTAGCAACCCAGTTGCCACCAATCCTGATGCGCGCCTTCGTATTGAAGCGGAAAAACGTCACTGGCCTATTTTGGAATTATTTGCATGATCACTAAATTTATCAAGCGTATTTTGCGACGCGACCCTATGGTCCGCCCTACACACGCTAACAATTCTGGAGCCCCTAAGCGGATTCCTAAAAAAACCCATCGCATTGATCCCCATCTGCTTTCTAAGAATGCAGTCAAGGTAACTCACACCCTTCAGCAAGCAGGCTATGAAGCTTTTATTGTCGGCGGCGCTGTGCGCGACTTGGTTCTAGGAATTGGCCCAAAAGATTTTGATGTAGCCACCAATGCAACCCCTGAACAAGTACAAAAACTTTTTCGTAAAGCCCGTTTAATTGGTCGCCGCTTTCAGATTGTGCACGTTACCTTTTTTGGCAAAGGACACCCTGAGATCATTGAAGTCTCGACCTTCAGAGCGTTGCTAGAAAACGCTGGGGATCACCTTGCTGAAAGTGGCAGAATTTTGCACGATAACGTTTGGGGCTCGCAAGGTGAGGATGCTGCACGTCGTGATTTAAGCATTAATGCAATGTATTACGACCCCTCTACTGAAACCGTCTTGGATTACCACGGCGGTATGGCAGATATCCAAAAAAAGACCTTGCGAATGATTGGTGATGCCGCTAAGCGCTATCGCGAAGATCCTATTCGTATGCTCCGAGCAATTCGCTTTGCTGCAAAAACAGGATTTACCTTAGACGAAGCGACTCGCGCGCCAATAGCGAAATTGGGCAAGCTCATACATGACGTTCCGCAAGCACGCTTGTTTGATGAAATTCTAAAGCTACTGATGTCGGGATATTCATGGGCAGCAATTCAAGGTCTTCGTGATGCAGGTTTGCACCATGGCCTGCTTCCATTGCTTGATCATATTTTGGATGAGAAAGCGACCTCCAAAGAAGCTAATGAGTTTGTTCATCTCGCTTTAGACAGCACGGATAAACGCATTCAATCCGGAAAAAGCGTGTCTGCAGGATTCCTATTTGCCACCCTCTTATGGCCAGAGCTTTTGAAGAATTGGAAAAAGAATATCGCAGGAGGCATGGCCAATATTCCAGCTTTACATGAGGCGATGGACGAAACAATTGCCAAACAGAGTAATGGTATGACGATTCAACGTCGGTTTGAAAGTGACATGCGAGAAATTTGGGCTATGCAGCCCCGTTTTGAAAAACGCGTTGGTCGCTATCCTTATCGTTTGATTGAATCTCCAAGATTTAGAGCGGGTTATGACTTCTTGCTACTGCGCTGTGCGGCTGGGGAACAAAACTCGAGCCTAGGAGATTGGTGGACAAGTTTTATTGACTCCGATGCAGCCGGGCAAGATGAATTGATGGCATCAGCCAAAAATGAGTCTGGAAATGCCTCCTCTGCCCCTAAAAAGCGTCGTCGCAGAAAAGCCAAAATCAATACGCCTGCTGAAAGTGCACCAGAGTCAGCAAATTAATAAAAAATTCTGTAAAGTAGTTTTATCTCATTTTTGGAATCTGTATGCCTCGGGCTTTTATTGGATTTGGCGGAAATATAGGCGATACGCGGCAGCTCATTACTGATGCGATCGTTTGCCTTGCCTTGCGTTGCGAGTTACAGGTCATCGCAAAAAGCTGTTTCTATCAAAGCGCACCTGTAGAGGCGACTGGTGGCGATTACATTAATGCTGTTATTGAGATCGAAACACAACTCAGTCCTTACGGTCTTCTACACATCTGCCAAGCCATTGAACAAGAATTTGGTCGTGAGCGACCATACCTCAATGCACCGCGTACTTTAGATTTGGATATCCTATTTTTTGAAGGCATATCTCAAAATGATTCCGAATTAACCCTTCCCCATCCCCGGATTATTGAGCGCTCTTTTGTACTGCTGCCGCTGCTGGAGATTGCACCGGATATTTTTTTACCCCATCTTGGCGAGCTAAAGACTTACCTGCCCAAAGTGGCACACCAACGCATTGAAAAACTCCCCTGCCGGAACTGTAGCTGCGGGGAAAAAGCTATTTATAGTTCGGCTTCCCATTAATTCATTAAACTCACGCCATGGGTTACCTACAAGGCGATAAGCCAATCTCTATTTCTAAGCTCCTCTCAATGCATGCCGAGGGAGAGAAGATTTCTATGTTGACAGCATATGATTCAACGATGTCAGCCCTTCTTAATCGCTGTGGCGTTGAAACGATTTTGATTGGCGACTCCTTAGGCAATGTCATTCAGGGACAAACGAGTACTACACCGGTCACCATTGAACACATTGCGTATCATACTGAATGTGTTGCACGTGCCAATACGCACGCTTTTATCATTGCTGATTTACCTTTTGCTAGTTACGGAAATCCCGCTCAAGCATTGGAATCAGCAGCTCAATTAATGCGCGCTGGTGCCGATATGGTCAAGCTTGAAGGTGGTGGCCACTGGCAAGTCGAAATTATTGCGTACCTAGTAGAACGTAGCGTACCAGTTTGCGCCCATCTAGGTTTACTACCCCAATCAGTCCATCTATTGGGTGGCTATAAAGTTCAAGGCAAATCGAAAGATGCTGCAAGCCTGATGCTTGAACAAGCGCATGCTTGTGAGCAAGCAGGAGCACAGATGGTGGTACTTGAAGCCATCCCCTCTTCACTTGGAAAACACATTACTGAAGCTCTTTCCATTCCCACTATTGGGATAGGTGCAGGTCCAGATTGCTCTGGTCAAGTTTTGGTATTACAAGATATGCTGGGCATTAGCCCCGGAAGGCCGCCAAAGTTTGTTAAAAACTTTATGCATGGGCACCCCTCTATCGAGGCGGCAGTCAAAGCCTATGTTAGGGATGTGAAATCCGGGAACTTCCCCGGATCCGAACACGGCTTTGCTGGTTAAGCCTAGGTATTTTGGCAATTAACTAAAAAAACTTTTTACACCATCAAACCAGCCCTTTTGATGAGGGTTATGTTTATCGCCACCAGTTTTTAAGCTGTCATCGAATTTTTTGAGCAGTTTCTTCTGCTCATCAGACAGTTTAATAGGCGTCTCCACAATTACGTGAACAAAGAGGTCGCCAACGATAGATGAACGCAGACCCTTAATTCCCTTATTGCGCAAACGGAAAGTTTTCCCGGTTTGCGTACCTTCAGGAATCGGAAACTCAACACGCCCAGAAAGCGTAGGCACTTCAATCTC
>CAIYZI010000360.1 GCA_903930665.1 uncultured beta proteobacterium | reverse complement strand
GCGATAAATCCACCATCAAACTAGCTGGAAGCTTTGCTGCTTCTAGCTCAGAGCAAGCCGCTTCGACATACTTAGCTTCATAGTTAGGCTCCTTACCGCCACGCAAGATCACGTGGCAATCTTTATTGCCCTTTGTTTCCACGATGGAAACTTGTCCATTCTTATGTACTGATAAGAAATGGTGTGGACGTCCAGCTGCCTGAATGGCATCAGTGGCGATTTTGATGTTGCCATCAGTGCCATTTTTGAAGCCAATCGGCGCAGATAAACCAGAAGCGAGTTCGCGATGCACCTGGCTTTCAGTAGTGCGCGCACCAATAGCACCCCAAGAGATAAGGTCAGCAATATATTGTGGAGAGATCACATCCAGGAACTCGCTACCAGCCGGCATACCCAAACGATTAATTTCCATCAGCACTTGGCGCGCCATACGCAAGCCTTCTTCAATGCGATAGCTCTCATCGAGGTACGGGTCGTTAATCAAACCTTTCCAACCAACTGTTGTGCGAGGTTTTTCAAAATACACGCGCATCACAATTTCAAGTTCACCAGAGAAACGTTCGCGTTCAACCAAGAGGCGTTGACAGTATTCAATTGCCGCACTGGGATCGTGAATCGAACAAGGCCCGATAATGACCAATAGACGATCATCTTTGCCATGAATAATATTGCGAATTTTGGTACGTGTTTGGCTGATTAGAGCCTCAGTTGGCGTGCCAGAGATCGGAAAAAAACGGATTAAATGTTCTGGTGGTGGCAGAACAGTGATGTTGTGAATGCGTTGATCGTCAGTATCCGAAGTTTTATCTACAGCGGCGTACCAATTAGCGGGATTAGTGTTTTGTTGGCTCATTCGGCTATTTTAAGCCGTATCAAGCTGTCCCACCGACAGTTAGGCTATCAATGCGTAAGGTAGGCTGACCAACTCCAACTGGAACGCTTTGCCCTTCCTTGCCGCAAACCCCGACGCCGCCGTCTAATTTGAGGTCATTTCCGATCATGGAAACCTGTTTAAGGGACTCTGGACCGCTACCGATAATGGTCGCCCCCTTGACCGGGTACTGAATTTTGCCATTTTCAACCCAGTAAGCCTCCGAGGCTGAGGACACGAATTTGCCGCTAGTGATATCCACCTGCCCACCGCCAAAATTGACCGCGTAAAGACCGCGTTTAATACTGGAGACGATTTCTTGAGGATCGTCTTTGCCAGCGAGCATATAGGTATTGGTCATGCGCGGCATTGGCAAAGAGGCAAAACTCTCTCTGCGACCGTTGCCAGTGAGTGGCATATTCATTAAACGGGCATTCAGACTGTCCTGAATATAGCCTTTCAATATTCCATCTTCAATCAGGGTCGTACATTGCGTTGGAGTGCCCTCATCATCAATGTTCAAAGAACCCCTGCGGCCTGAAAGCGTGCCGTCATCTACTACGGTTACCCCTTTTGCAGCGACGCGTTGGCCGATACAACCCGCGAAGGCCGAAGACCCTTTGCGATTAAAGTCGCCCTCTAGGCCATGACCTACAGCTTCATGTAATAGAACTCCCGGCCATCCGGGCCCCATTACAACTGTCATGGGGCCTGCTGGTGCAGGACGTGATTCTAGGTTAATGAGGGCGCCATCAACAGCCTCATCGACATATTGATTGATGAGGTCTGTATTGAAGTAACCATAATCATGGCGTGCACCACCGCCCGAGGAACCGGATTCACGACGACCATTTTGTTCGGCAATTACGTGCACAGAAACACGCACTAATGGGCGGACATCTGCAGCAATTAATCCATCAGCACGGACAACTAAAACTACATCAAATTCTCCGGCTAAGCTGGCCATGACTTGAATAATGCGAGGGTCTCGTGCCTTCGCACGGCGTTCAATGCTTTCAAGAAGAGCAATTTTTTCCTTTGGCTGTAGGGAGTCTAGGGGATTTAAGTCCGAGTACAGTCTATTGGAGATAGGGCTAAAGATTTTGCTAGCTACCGCCTGTTTACCCCCTTGAGGGCCAATCACACGCGTAGCTTTAGCGGCTTTACTTAAAGCTTCTAAGTTGATTTCATCGGAATAGGCAAAGGCGGTTTTATCGCCATAAATTGCTCTAACTCCAACGCCCTGATCGATATTAAAACTTCCAGATTTGACGATGCCTTCTTCAAGACTCCAACTCTCGCTACGGGTGTGCTGAAAATACAGATCTGCATCATCTAATCGATGGGTAAACATACTGCCGAATGTTTGATGTAAATCTTGCTCAGATAAACCGGTAGGTTCAAGCAAAATGGATTTTGCAAGTTTCAACAAGTCCGCCTGTTTTTTAGGCTTTGACCATTTGGTAGGAAATAGTGCTTCTGGTGCAATCATCTTAATTTGACAGCTCTTTCTGTATTTATAGCTTTCGGTGTTGCAGTGCTGGTAGCTTAGAGCGTACCTCGTTTAATTTATCTTTGCTCAAAATGCCTGCAACGAGTCCTTCACCTTCAGGAAAATTGGCCAAGATACTGCCCCAAGGGTCAATCAACATGCTATTTCCCCAAGTGCGTCTCTGATTTAGATGTTTACCACCCTGGGCTGATGCCAATACATAACATTGGTTCTCAATAGCGCGTGCACGCAACAGAATCTCCCAGTGATCTTTTCCAGTTGTATAGGTAAATGCAGCGGGAATAATATGGCAATCTACATGTCCAAGAGCCCTATATAGCTCTGGAAAGCGCAGGTCGTAACAAATGCTCAGGCCAAGGCGCCACTCCGTTCCATCGACGCTTAAATTAATAAGTCCAGGCACATTTCCAGCCTCAATGGTTTCCGATTCTTGATAACGTTCGGTTTGGGTCTGAAAGCCAAATAAATGAATTTTGTCGTAGCGCCCAATCGATTTCCCTTGGGTATCAAATACAAGAGTAGAGTTTAGAACCTTATGAATTTCTTTGGCCTCAAGAGGGATGGTGCCTGCAATTAAATGCACTGCATTATCTTTTGCTATCGCAGATAGCTGCTCTTGAATGGGCCCGCTTCCGAAAACTTCCTTTGCTTTAACTTTGTCTGTGTCTTTAAGACCCATGAGGCAAAAGTACTCCGGTAGAACAACTACTTGCGCGCCATCCATGGAGGCTTGTTTTACCAATCTACTTGCCGTAGCAAGGTTTTCCTCTAAATCGGGAGTAGACACCATTTGGATGGATGCAACTTTAAGTTCTGCGGGGCAGTCTGAAGTACTCATAAAGAATTAAGAGGGATTAAATGCAGGGGAAGTTGGAGTGGTCTGCTGATCTGAGTTAGCCGGACTCGGTTTATTTTGCTCAATAAGTAAACCTTTGGACCTAATATTTTCTAGGATTTTGGGATCCAATGGCTGGCCTTTTTGATCAAGGGGAATGACTTCAGGATCTGACCATGAGCCTTGGACTAAGTAATCGGTTTGGAAAT
>CAIYZI010000359.1 GCA_903930665.1 uncultured beta proteobacterium | reverse complement strand
TTGTTGGAACAGATGGATATGTCACTTCTTATGCAAACAATATGTCCAGCCCAAACCTATCGCCTTCATTAGCATTTAATTCAAATGCAAATGGAATTATGTGGCTTTCTAAATTTGCTATTTATCCAAATGCATTAACAACTACTCAACTTCAAGCACTAACAGGAAGCTAATCATGCAAGACTTTTATTTGAAATTTCCTGATGAAGCTACTGCAAAGTCAGTGCTTTATACAACCACAACAACATTGGCGGTAGTTGATTCGGAAGGTAATGTCATCACCCCAGCAACGAATGAAGTTAAGCCTAACTTTGCCAATATCGACATTATTGGCACGATTTATGAAAGTCCTCCCGAGCCGACTCCAGAGAATTATGTGCCTGTTGCGGTCGAAGGTTTTCACGTCAATGTGCGTGCGGTAGGCGAGGACACTTCTTCTTTGACGACCTACGCAATGACTCCGGTAAATCCAAGACGGGTATGGGCTTAATTTCAATGTTCTCAGGTGAAAGCTTTTCCCAAGTTTCATATTCGACGCTTCCAACGTCTGGGGTGACTAAGTTTCAAGCCCTCACAGTTGCTTCGACAGCAGCACTTGCGGTGGTCAAAGCGCTCAGTACAAGCCTCACCGTTGCTTCGACTGCAGCTCCGGTTTTAGTTCGCCAGATTAGAAAGCTCTTGGTGATTACCTCTACAGCAGCTGTTAGCTACCTCAAGCAAATCAACAAGATCATCTCAAGGACTGTGACTGCTTCTTACATTGCGATCAGCCACACAGCTTTTCACTACATCAGCCTAGTTTATAACTCAGTCACAGCACCTAGGTTTGTCCGCGCCATCTCAGTTACTAAGACGATCTCATCAACAGCTTCTACGAAGCTCTTTAAGGTGGTCGGCTTAATTAAAGCCCTTGGCGCAACGTCCTCAGCTGCACTGACCTTCACAATCAACCACCTGTTAGCCCTGTCAGTAGCGGTCCAAACGGCTTCCACAATTGCGTTTGGGTACTTCATCACGCTGACGACCTCGGTGCAAAGTATAATCGTGTTTGTCCATCAACTAGTTAAGCCACTTGAGCTAGATACCAGATACGAAGCTTATACACGGTTTAGAAACTACATTGCAAGGATTTTTAAATGACCTGCAACATCCTAGCTAGCAAAGATCCTGATGAGGACATCATTGTCACCTTTGACTTTACCGAAGGATTATCTTCAGGTGAATTTCTTGTTGCCATCATCTCTGTCGTAGTTACTGTCAACTCAGGCATTGACACAAACCCAAGCGCCATTCTTACAAGTGTGCCTTGGATTGATCCTACTGGTATGTATGGTCAGCAACCGGTAATCAACGGGCTAGATAACGTAACATATAATATTCAGATGTTATGCGCGACTAATTTTTCGCACCGTCAATTGGCGATCACTGGCATCCTACCTGTAAGGGCACAAAACAATGGCTAGGCAAAAAAGCATTCAACGCATGGCGACATCTGCGCTGAACAAAGACAATAAAGCAATAGATAAAGCAAAAAAGGGCGTTGCTGCTGACAGCTTCGTAAACTTCAGCCAAAATCTAGGCATCGGAGCTGATAATCCGATGACCTCCTCGACCTACGGCTTTAATCCGATTACCCGCAACCGGACGCTATTAGAGTGGATTCACCGTGGCTCTTGGCTAGGTGGGGTCGCTGTTGACGTGGTAGCTGATGACATGACTAGAGCTGGTATCGAGATGAAGGGAAAGCTAGATCCTGACGAAATGGAGCGCATCGAGGAGGTGGCTACTGTTTACGGCATCTGGAACCAGATCAACGACGCCATCAAGTGGTCGCGCCTCTACGGAGGTTGCATTGCCGTCATGCTGATCGATGGTCAGGACCCAGAGACCCCGCTTCGCTTGAACACCATTCGCAAGGGCCAGTTCCGTGGTTTGCTTGTTTTAGATCGCTGGATGGTTGAGCCTAGTCTTTCAGACCTGGTCACCGAGATGGGCCCAAATATGGGCGAACCCAAGTTTTATTCAGTGACTGCTAATGCACCTGCACTAAACCGTCAAAAGATTCATCACTCACGCTGTTTGCGCCTAGAGGGCGTTCGCTTGCCGTACTGGCAACGCGTCATGGAGAACCTTTGGGGCTTGTCAGTTTTTGAGCGCCTGTACGATCGCATGGTTGCGTTTGATTCAGCCACAACTGGTGCTGCGCAGCTTGTGTTTAAGAGCTACATTAGAACCTATAAGATCGAGGGCATGCGTGAAGTTTCAGCTGCCGGGGGTGACGCTGTAAATGCATTAACTAGGTATGTGGACATGATGCGCCGCTTCCAGGGCATTGAGGGCATCACGCTGCTAGACGCAAACGACAGCATGGAGGCAACAACTCATGGCGGCTTCTCAGGCTTGTCTGACGCCCTACAGCAGTTTGGTCAGCAGCTCTCAGGAGCTCTTCAGATCCCATTGGTTCGTTTGTTTGGTCAGTCACCGCTAGGATTTAACTCAGGCGACTCAGATCTGCGCAACTACTACGACAACATTCGCCAGCAGCAGATCAAGCAACTGCTAGTTCCAGTCACTCGGATCTACAGAGCCATTGCAGCCTCTGAGGACATTGAGCTTCCAGAGGGTTTTGGCATCGAGTTTAAGAGCTTATGGCAAATGAGCGATCTTGATAAGGCGAACGTAGCTAGCACCGTAGCGCAAGCTGTTCAAGGCGTCGAGTCACAAGGCCTGATCAGTCAAGCTGCTGCGATGAAAGAGCTTCGTCAATCTTCACAAAAAACAGGAATATTTACCAACATTAGCGATGAAGAGATTGAGGAGGCTGAGGCCGCGCTACCTCCAAGTGGTGAGGGTTTGTTGGGTGAGCAAGAAGAATTTAATTTTTCAAAGCCAAGTCAAATAAAGCCAGAAGAATCAAATTTACCCAATCCAGAACCATCCGCAGAAGAGTCAAAAGCTAAACCTGAAAATTTAGAAGCTCAAAGCAATGCCAAGAATATTTGATGCAAAGTCAAAAGCCGAGTATCGAAAAAATCAGCAAATTTACTTAAAAAGTAGAAAGGCTGAAGCCGCTTATGCACGGCAATTAAGACAGGTTGCAAAGCAGGTTGGATCGATTGTTAAGGGGTTTGTAACCCCCAAGGAAATCGCCGATTCAGTTCAGCTTCAAAACGCATTATCAAAATATTCTGAAATGATCCGCCCTTGGGCAAAATCAGTGGCCACAAGAATGGTTGCGGATGTAGCAAGGCGAGATGCAAGCATGTGGGAGGATTTAGGCGCCGACATTGGAAAGCAACTAAGAGGTGAAATTGAAACAACGCCCACTGGCGAGCTTTTTAGGAAATCAATTAATGAACAGGTCGACTTAATCACTTCATTGCCACGTGAGGCCGCGCAACGCGTTCACAAGGTCATTATTGAGGGAATAAGCACGGGCGCGCGCGCATCCACAATTGCTCAAGAGGTATTAAAGACTGGGAAAGTAACCGAAAGCCGAGCCATGCTAATTGCTAGGACTGAAACATCCCGCATAGCAACAGAGTTAACTGCGGCGCGCGCAAAAAATGCTGGATGCACTCATTTTACTTGGAAAACCGCAAGCGATATGGATGTGAGACCATCTCATAAAGCCTTAAACAATAAAATATTTGCATTTGCAGACCTTCCAATTGTGGACGGCGAGCCATTATTACCTGGCGGGACATTCAACTGCCGTTGTTTTGCTATGCCAATTTTAAAGGATATTAACGAATGAACATCACCTTGCACATTTTAGGCAAACGAGTTCACATCACTGACGCAGCACCAAAGGTCATTGCTGCAGGCATCTTGTTCGTGGCAGATGATGAGATTCTGATCATGAAGCGCAGTGAGGATTCAAATAATCCAGGGCTATGGGATCTTCCCGGCGGCAAGGCTGACGATGGAGACAAATCAATTAGGGCTACAGCTATCAGGGAGTGCCGAGAGGAGTGCGGGATCAGCAAGGACTTCGATCGCTATGTTGACGCAATTAAAGAGATTGCCCATACCATTGATGGCCAAGCAGACTACACCACATTTATGCTTCGTGTTGATAAGTTTGAGCCAAAACTTAGCCCTGAACACAGTAAGTATAAGTGGGTAAAGCTTCATGAGTTGCCAGATGATTTGCACCCTCACCTTAGGGATACTTTAGAAGCTTTAGTCCTTGAATTGCTTTAAAAACCTCATTTAAATACCGTAGAACGGCTTTGGGCATTAATGCCCAAACCGCTTTTTATCAAATTCAGTATTCCTTCAATGTTTACTGAATAAAAAAATCAATTCATCGCAACTGATTTTTTAAGTAAAAAACCAAATAAATGCAATTTTTTTAAACGACTGATACAATGCAAGCATTAACAAGTCAATAAGGGTTTTCCCTAATGGAACGCTTAGAATTTTTTACTATTGAGAAACTAGGTCCTAAGCAGTCAATGACGCCTGAGGGCTTTTTGCTTTGCGAAGAAGTTCCAATTGCAAGAACTGGCATGATGATCTACGGCCCTGATGAGACGCCGATTGACGCAGGTCCTGATGGATTAGTCAAGATTTTCAGAGAAGAAGATGAAGTATTTCGCCCCGAGACCGTTGCGTCTGCGCAGGGCAAACCAGTTACTGATGACCACCCAGATGAGGATGTGACACCAGTTACTTGGAAAGAAAAAACAGTAGGAATTGCCATGAATGTGCGCCGAGGACTCGGTGCCATGGATGACCTGCTACTTGCAGATCTTCTGATTACAACAGAAGAGGGCATTGCACTAATTCAAGATGGCAAGAGAGAGATCTCTTGTGGGTATGACGCCGATTACGAGGAGACAGCTCCTGGCGTTGGTTGTCAAAAAAACATCTTGATAAATCACATTGCGCTGGTCGACCAAGGTCGCTGCGGCCCGCGATGTGCTGTTAGCGACCATTCACCAAAGGAGATAGCTATGCCCAAGTATAGCCGTATTGCAGATGCTGTATCAAAAGGCGTAAAAGATGCCTTGCGTAATGGAAAGGCTCGTGACGAAGACGAAGACCTGCCCCCGCACGCAGAACCTGGTGACGTGCATGTGCACGTTCACGGCGGCGAAGTTGCCCCAACGCCAGTAGGTGGTGCAGGAGTAGGTGACGAAGGCGAAGACCTGAGCGACATGGGTTCTCGTGAGCGTTTTACCGACGACGACATCCAAGAGCACATGGACAAAAACGAAGCTGAACACGCAGAAATGCGCGCCCGCATCGAAGCCCTTGAAAAATTAGTAGCAGGTCAAAAAGGCGAAGGCACTGAAGACGAAGAAGGCATCGAAGATCCAGACCTTAATAAAGCTTTGAAAGAAGAGGCCCCAGAAGGTACTGACGACGAAGAAATTAAGATGACTAAGGATTCTAGCTTGCTAGTTGATTCTTACAAGGACACAATCAGCCTTGCAGAAATCTTAGTTCCTGGCATCCGCGTTCCTACGTTTGACCGTGCAGCTCGTCCTGGCCAATCGTTCAAGAAGATTTGTGGTTTGCGTCGTCAAGCTTTAGACCTTGCTTACAACCAACCTTCTACTCGCGCAATTCTTGATGATTTGCTTGCTGGTAAAAATTTGAACACCAAACAAATGACTTGTGATGCTGTTCGCACCTTGTTCCGATCTGCTGCTGCCTTGAAAAAGACAGTTAACAACAACGCTGGTCGTACTGGTGACATGGGCTCTTCAGTTCAAGCCTCTGGTCAGCCATCGTTAAATGATCTGAACAAAAAGAACGCCGCATTCTGGGCCAACCGTTAAGGAGAAATGAAAATGAAAAAAGTAACACGCATGAAAACCCGTGACGTGGCCTTCCCATACCGCATGGGTGCAGGCTTCGCCGGCGATGTAAATCGTACCCACCCAGCTTCAATTGAGCCATGCTTAGTTGACGTAAACGCACCTCCAGCTACCTTTGGTCAAGCTGTGTTGGTTGACCCAACAACCCAAGGTGTCCGCCCTTTTACAACAGGTGATGCTTCACAGATCGCCTACGGTGTAACAGTTCGTCCATATCCATTCCAACAGCAATCAGCTACTAACTACGGTGCTGCTTCTATTGGTAATGCAGGATCTCCTTCTGTTGGTGCAATTGATGTGCTTCGTTTGGGCTACATTATGGTTCAGATCAACGCTGGTCAAACAGCTCCAGTTAAGAATGGCGCGGTTTACGTTCGCGTAGCTGCTACTTCTGGCACTCACATCATTGGTCAGTTTGAAACAGCATCTGACGGCACAAATAACGTCTTGGTTCAGAACATGAAGTTTCAAGGCGGTATGGACGCAAGTGGCGTGGCTGAAGCCTACGTGACAACCTAATCGAACAGCTAATTAAATAAGGAGCTAATATGAGCAACATTCTTTTACCACGTAGCAAAATGCGCGATATGATGACTTTCGATTCAGGCTTTCGCACAATCGACAAGATGGGCAACATGGTAGGTCGTCCTTTGGGTGGTTCATTCCGCACAGCTGATGGTCGTACAGTTGATAGCACCGGTGCGTTCTTGGTTGGTGAGTTAGAGCGCTTAGACATGACCCTGCATGAGCCTTTGGCTTCTGTGACTTGGGGTCGTGACTTAGATCTGCGTGAAGACGTAACAATTGCCGATGAAGTTTCAAGCTTCACTTTGTCTACCTTCGCTTCAGCCTCTGGCTTAGGCGCTGGTCAAGGCATTGGTAACGGCAAAGCATGGATCGGTAAGAACTCTGACCAGATCACCGGCATCTCTGCTGATATCGCCAAGGTTCCTCATCAGTTGCGCCCATGGGCAATGGAACTCAAGTACACCATCTTGGAACTTGAATCCGCTGCTAAATTGGGTCGTCCAGTAGACCAACAGAAGTATGAAGGTTTACAACTTAAGCATCAAATGGACATCGATGAGCAAGTGTACATCGGCGATATAAGTATGGGTGACACTGGCTTGGTAAACAACAGCTTGGTAACTAACGTACAAAACGTTGTTGCTGGCGCGTCTACCTTCACACAGTGGTCTAAGAAGACTCCTGACGAGATTCTTGCTGACGTTAACACCGCGTTGACATCTGTTTGGCAAGCATCTGCATGGGCAGTTATCCCAGGTCGCTTGTTGTTGCCACCAGCCCAGTTTGGTTACATCTCCACAGCCAAGGTTTCATCTGCTGGTAACGTGTCCATCCTTAAGTACATCCAAGAGAACAACCTCTTGACTACTTCTGGTAAGGGCAAATTAGAGATCTTCCCATTGAAGTGGTTGATCGGAGCAGGTGTAGGTGGTACTTTGGGTACTTTGGGTACAGTTGATCGTATGGTTGTGTACACAAAAGAGAGGCAACGTGTTCGTTACCCAATGACATTGTTGCAACGTACTCCAATCCAGTACGACTCGATCTACCATAAGTGCACATATTTCTGCCGTCTTGGATCTACTGAAGTCGTATATCCCGAGACACTTGGATATTTTGATGGCATTTAGGCTAAATCAAAGGTAATTGATGCAGCTTGGAGCCATTGCAATCACGAAGCGCAATGGCTCCTTTTTTAAATAACTCTTAGGAGAAATATCGTGGAAAATAAAGATCAAGAAACACAAGTTGAAGATCAAAAAGTAGACCAAGCCGAGCCCGCTACAGAAGCTTCACCTTTTGATGAAACCTCACCCGTTACAGAAACTCCTGAAGTTGCTCAAGCTCCTGCAGTTGCTGAACCTGTAGTTGAGCCTGATTCTGAGCCTACTCCTGAAGTTGCTCAAGCATCTGAAGCATCTGTTGACGGTGTTTACGTGACCGTTACTGTGCCAAAGCCATTTAAATTAAGAACATCACACGATCGAATTGTTGATTATGTTGCAGGCACCTACGAGATGTTAGTTGAGGACGCAGAGCATTGGTTTTCAAAGGCTCAAGGCGTCACAATTTATAAAAAGTAATTAAGGAGAGCGATTATGCCGTTAGAACAAAGCAGTTCAAAAAAAGCCTTAGGTGAAAACATTGCGACAGAGATCGAGCATGGCAAAGATCCTAAGCAAGCGGCAGCAATCGCTTACGAGACTCAGCGCGCAAACGACGAATATGTTCCTTCAATCGTTGAGTGCGTGCCTGAGCACGTAACACTTGCCACGCTTAATGAAGAGAACAAGAAATATTGGGCTCATCGTGGTGGCGAAGAATCAAGATCGGAGGCTTAATCATGACAAGAAATATTCACATTCATTTAGGTAGTCGCCCTGTTGTAAAGCGCGCAAAAGACGCCAATTACAGCAAGTGGTACAACGCTGAGCTAGCCCAAGAATTAAAGTGGGACGTTAAGACCTATCCTAAAGGCATGAAAGTTCAGGCTAGATTGTCTGAACCAGGCGTCTGGGTCGCAAAGTTCCCTGATGGCACGTTAAATGCTATCAAGAAGTCTGAGTTGAAGTTCAATGAGACTGTGCAGGACAAGAAGGCAAAAGATGTAGCCGTTAAAATTAGTCAAATGAAAAATAAAATGTGGAATGTAACATCTGGAGTAACGGGTGAACAACGCATATTTGGCGAAAGATTTGAAAAAGAAGCTAAAGAATATTTTAAATCTTTACAAAAAAAATATACAGATTCAAAATCAAAAGACACCAAATATAAATCTGTAATTAGAAAAGACGGTACTGGTGATTTTTACGCATTAATTGTTAGAGTAGATAGCGATGGTCAAGAAAATGTTATTCATGGGTACAAAGGAAAATATTTCAAAACAAAAGAAGCCGCTGAAAAATCTACACGTGAATACATGACTAAATATAATCTAAACTAATTATGGCCATCGCAACGCTTGACACCCCAACATTTGATAATGTTGCGTACATTCATTGTAAGCCTGACGGGTCGCCTTTTTACGTTGGTAAGGGAACTTATAAGAGATCAACAACAACAAAAACAAGAAATAAATACTACAATTCTGTAGTAAATAAATATGGATCTAAAAATATTCTCATCGGAAAACTAGAATGCTCCTCAGAGAAAATTGCTTTTGAACTTGAAAAAGGTTTAATTAAATGCTTGCGTAACATGGGCGTTCAATTGACTAACATGACAGATGGCGGTGATGGAATTAAAGGATTTTTTCACTCTGAAGAAACAAAAAATAAAATATCTCAAGCAAATAAAATTGCACATGCTGGAAGAAAGTTTCCTAAAATTGCATCTGAAAAGGCCGCTAAAGCAAACAAAGGAAGCAAAAGATCTTTAGAAACTAGATTAAAAATGAGTGAAGCAGCTAAAAAAAGAATATATGATTTAGATACAAGAAAAAAAATGAGCGAGGGACAAAAGAAAAGACAAAGATCCCAAGAAGAAATAAATAAACTTACTTCTCGTTTTTGTATTAAAGGAATTATTTGGGTTAATAACGGCGAAAAACAAAAGCGAGTTTTTCCTGATGAGATTGAAGCTGGTTGGGTAAAGGGGAGAATTAGATAATGATCGATGTTCAAACTTTTAGGGAGCAGTTTCCTGAATTTACTTGCCAACAAACGTACCCGACAGCTCAGGTTGATTTTTGGTTAGGTGTTGCTGGTCAATTTGTTGACGGGTCACGCTGGGGTAACTCTACAAATCTTGGGGTAGCGCTTTACACCGCTCACCAGATTGCTATCGAGGCCAAAAGCCAAAAAGAGGCGTCTGTGGGTGGCATCCCAGGTCAGCAGAGTGGCCCAATTAGCAGCAAGGGCGTTGATAAGGTCTCGATTGGCTATGATACTGGAGCTGTAACTGAGAAGGACGCTGGTCACTGGAACCAAACAATTTACGGCACCCGATTCTATCGCCTCGCTAAGATCTTTGGGGCGGGTCCACTACAAGTCGGGATTGGATTTGTTGATCCTTTAAACGGTCCTGCTTGGCAGGGTCCACTGACAACCCCAGGCTTTACTAATTTTGGAAGTTAGTGCAAAACCCTGCCAAACTCGTCACCAACAAGCTGCCCAAGTTACTGGCAGCTTTTGACGCTTTAGTGCAGAAAGATGTGCTTGTCGGAGTTCCTAAAGCAAAGACTGCTAGGCAAGATGATCCTATTGGAAACGCTACTATTGCTTATTTGATGGATAACGGCAGTCCTGCAAATAATGTGCCTGCAAGGCCTTTTATGCGCCCTGGCATTAAACGCGCCACCTCACAAATCAAAGCCGAGTTTAAAATAGCCGCTAGTGCGGTTTTAACGGGCAATGAAGGCTTGGTTAATGCTAGTTTGAATAGAGCTGGCTTAGCCGCTCAAAATGCTATACGGGGCGTTATTACAGAGGGCATTCCTCCACCATTAAAGCCCGAAACCATTAAGAATCGTGCGCGCGCTCGTGGCGCTAAGTCCATGCGTAAGGGTGAAAAAGAATACATGAAGAGAATTGCTGAAGGGGCTACTCCTGCAGAAGCTCAGGCATCAGTCGGCATTACCCCGTTGGTAAATACCGGCCAATTACGCAATTCAATAACTTATTCAATAAGAAAATAATGGCTCTTTTAGACATGTCAGATGCCCTCCTAGATCCGATGTTCTTGGACATCTTTCAGGTGCTTCGCCGCCAAGAGACAATTGATGACACCGGCAGATCGGTTGTGACGACCAAAACTTATCGTCCGGTCTACGGCACCGTGACCATGAGTAGCCCATCAGATCTTGACCGAGCAGCTGATTACCAAATGGCCACAAGAACCCTAACGGTTGTGCTGAAATTTCAGCTGCAGACAGAGGTCACTGGTTTTCAGCCAGACATCGTGGTTTGGCGAGGCGATAACTACTTAGTTCGCCACGTTGACTACTACCCACAATTTGGAGCTGGCTTCTATCAAGCTGAGTGCACCTCGATGGATAAGACCGACGTCAACCCTGCTAAGGTCAGAACATGAGAATAGAAAATAAATCAGGCACTATCCTTAAAACAGGAGTGCCACAAATCCTACTTGAAAAAAATGATCTTCGTAAGGGATTTTTTATTCAAAACGTAAGCCCAAGTCATCCAATTTGGATAAATGACATGGGTCAAGCATCATCGGTTGACGCTGGATCTATCAGAATTGATCCTGGCGTGAGTATTTCCACGTTAAACTCATTTCCAGCATCAAACAGTGAAATATATATTCTAGGTCACGAAGGATCTAATTTTGCTTGCAGGGAGTGGTAATTATGACAGTTCACATTCATATTCATAAAACCAAAGACTCTACAAAAGAAGAGATTTATACCTCCCTTTATCAAATGGAAAAAGCTGTTCAAAAAATGAAGGTCAAATGTTGGTTTGTCATATCACATATCAAAAATCCAGATGGTACTTTTAATGTAAAATACCAGCAAGGAGCGGGCACAAGATGAACACATCGGCAACAGGCGGGTACTTAACACCTTCGAGCTCACCAGCTCCATTAGAAGGCTCTGCTGTTGTCAACTTTATTCAGTCTTGGGTCGTCGGAATTACTGGTATGGCAGGTAGTGCTGTTAGGCCGAGGTGGCAACCGGAGCCACCAAACATTCCCCTAGACGGGATCGATTGGGCAGCATTTGGGATTGTTCGGCGCGAGATTCAACTGTACGCGGCAGAGAAATTTATCCAAACAGATGAAGGTGGGTACAGCCAGGTGATTAACCATGAGATTATGCACATGCTGATCTCTTTTTATGGTGACAACGCAGATTTAAACGCTCACTTGCTGCGTGAAGGAATGCAACTAAGCCAGAATCGCGAGATTCTTAGCTTAAACAATATGGGTCTGGTAGATTGTGGTGAGGTTGTTGCGCTACCAGAGTTGTTGAAGGAAAAGTGGTTGTATCGCGTTGATTTGCCTTTTTCAATCCGCAGGCAGATTGTTCGTGATTACCCAGTGCTTAGTATTCTTTCTGGAGATGTTCAGCTAGATAACGAGCACTACATTACTGATATTGCGGTTAACCAATAGGAGAAGCATCCATGACAAGTTCACTGTCCATCAATCGATTAGTCAATACCAGCGTTAATTTGACGCCTGCTGGCGCCCAAGCACAAAATATTTCTACGTTATTAGTTCTTGGAACGTCTCCAGTAATTGATATCACAACTAGAATGCGCACCTATACCAGCTTAGCTGGCGTAGCTACTGACTTTGGCACAACAGCCCCTGAGTACCTAGCGGCTGCTCTTTGGTTCGCCCAGTCCCCACAGCCAACTTCATTAAATATTGGTCGTTGGGCAAATGCAGCAACTTCAGGTCAGCTGTATGGAGCCAGCTTATCAACAGCAAACCAAGCGATCACAACTTGGAACGCAATTACTTCAGGCTCGTTTATTGTTTCAATTGACGGAACAGCAAGAACGATTACCGGTTTAAACTTCTCAACTGACGCAAACTTAAACGCGGTAGCAGCTCGCATCCAAGCAGCAATCAACGTGACTGTAACTGGTGCGACTGTTCAGTGGTCAGCTTCTTACGCAAGATTTGTCTTTACTTCTGGCACCACAGGAGCTAGCTCATCTGTCAGCTTCTTGACAACTGCCGGCTCTGGTACAGACATCAGCAGCTTGTTAGGTGGTACATCAACCTCGTCTGGTGCTTACGTAGTTCCTGGAGCCCTCGCTGAAACTGCACTCTCGGCTTTGACCTTGTTTGACGTTCAATTTGGTCAGCAGTGGTATGCAGTTACTATCATCGGAGCCACTTCAACTGATCGCCTTAATTGCGCAGGTTACATTGAAGCTGCTACTAACAAGCACGTTTTTGGTATCAGCACACAAGACGCCAATATTCTTAACGCTGCAGACACCACAAATATTGCTTATCAACTAAAGCAGCTTGGCTATAACCGCTCGATTGTTCATTACTCAAGCACAACGTTGCACTCAGTTTGCTCCTTGCTTGGTCGCATCTTGACTGTTAATTACAACGGCAACAACACCGTGATTACGCTGATGTACAAGCAAGAGCCTGGGATTATTCCTGAGACCTTAAACGTTAACCAGCTATATGCCCTTGAGTCGTTTAATTGCAACGTGTTTGTAGCTTATAACAACAACACAGCAATTATCGAGCCAGGTGTTTGCGCGTCTGGTGAGTTTATTGACATCATTACCGGTACTGACTGGTTAGCTCTTGACATCCAAACATCTGTGTATAACCTGCTCTATACCAGCCCAACAAAGATTCCCCAAACTGACGCTGGTAATCATCTAATCGCAACAACAATTGAAAACGTCTGCAGCCAAGGTGTTCAAAACGGTTTATTGGCTCCAGGTGTCTGGAACAGCGGTGGATTTGGCGCATTAAATCAAGGTGATTATTTACCTAAGGGCTTCTACGTTTACGCACCTGCAATCGCAACCCAAAACCCTGCTGATCGGGCAGCTCGCAAGTCTGTTGTGTTCCAAGTAGCTGCGAAGCTAGCTGGTGCAATCCAAACTGTCAACGTTATCATTAACGTTAACCAATAATTAGGAGAATAATTTATGAGCACGTATTCATTTTTAGACGTTCAAGCTGCAATCACCGGTCCTGGTGGCTCAATTAACCTAGGCGCTGGCGCTGCGGTTTCAGAAGAAGGTATCAGCATTGAACCAACTGAAGACATCAACACCATGACCATTGGTGCTGATGGTTCTCCAATGCACTCCTTGCACGCTAATAAATCTGGCCGGGTAACAGTTCGCTTGCTAAAAACCTCTCCTGTTAATCAACAGTTGAGCTTGATGTACGCCTTCCAAACAGCTTCAGGCACAAACCACGGTCAAAACACGATCAGCATCGCCAACAGCAAGACGCAAGACGTGATCACCTGCCAGATTGTCGCCTTCCAAAAGGCACCACTAATTGAGTACAAGAAGGAAGCCGGCTTAAATGAATGGACCTTCCAAGCAGGTATTATTGATCGTACGCTCGGTGGTGGTGCATAATGATCGAGCTAAATGGCCAACAGTTTGAGATTGGCAAGCTGACTGTTTTTGAGCAGTTAGCTGTCGCGCGAAAATTAGGCCCTGCAATTCCTATTGTCGAGGGTTTGGTAGCTGACCGAAACGCAGGCAAGGATATTACCTTGCTTGTTGTTTTAATGCTTTCTAGATTATCAGACGCTGAGTCAGATGAGATTGTTAAGAAGTGCTTGGGTGTAGTTACCATCAGACAAGAAGGCGGCTGGGCAAAGTTAATGCCTAACGGCGTTTTAATGTTCTCTGAAATTGACCTCTCAACCCTGCTTCAATTGACAGCTTCAGTTATCGTGGAGAATCTCGGAACTTTTTTCAATTCCGCCCTAGCCAGTTTGCATCAAGGGGCGGCGAGTCAATAACACTTGCTCGAATGTCAGGAGAAGAAGACTGGCTTCTTCGACCTGTTCTTCGTGGGTTGTGCCGATATGAATCTTTAATCGATGGCAAGATCAACTTGATCGACATCGCAAAGATGAATGAGGCACTTGATGTTGAGTCTGAAAATCAGGAACGAGTAAATGCAAGGAAGCGCTGAAATTCTACAAGAGTATCTAGTTAAGCTTGGATATCAAGTTGATGCTTCATCCTTCCTAAAATTTAACGAGAATCTTAATAGCACTCAAAAAAGATTACTTGGTGTTGGGTCTGCGGTTGCTGCTGCGGTTGCTGCTACCGCAGTCGCCACTACTAAATTTGCCTATGAGACTAGAAAAAACTTTTTTGCTTCTGGCATCTCTGGAACCACACCAAATGCACTAAGCGCGTTTGGTAAAGCTGCAGAGCAAGTTGGGATCTCATCAGACGCAGCAACATCTAGCTTACAGGAGTTTGGATCAACCCTGCAAAACACCCCAGCAATGAAGGGGTTCTTCGAGTCCATCACAGGGCAAAAAGCAAGTACCGACAACCTAGAGAATTATCTTAGGCTCGTTGAAGCGCTGAGAAAGCAATTCGGAGATACGCCAGAAGGTAGGGGCGTTGCAGCTCAGTTTGCTGAGCAGTTTGGCATTAGCAAAGAGCAATATCTTTTAATGGCTCAAAATTTTGATCAGCTAGCTGAAAAATCAAGAAGCTATAAAAGCCAGCAAGATCAATTATTTTCAGAGAAAGATCAAGAAAAACTAACCCACTACGCAAACACCCTAGACAACCTAAAAAATTCTTTTGTTTTTGCAGGTGAGGCCATTTTATACAAATTTGGCCCTGCTCTAGACAGCGTTGCGTCTAAGGCAGATGCCCAAGTTATCGGATTGTCTAAGTGGGCACACGGTGAAATAGGCTTCTGGGACTGGATGACGACGTCAGGCGAAGATGCGGAAAAGCGTTGGGGTAAAGGCGGTGGTAAAGTCGGCGGTGTAGATGCAGGTGGCGGTTGGGATGACGACACAGGTAATATTGGAAAGTTTCTAAAGGGCATTAATGGCGTTGAGTCATCTGGTGGCAACTATGGTGCCAAGAATCCAAACTCTTCTGCATCTGGCGCCTATCAGTTTCTTGACAGCACCTGGCAAGCTCTTACTAAAAAGTACGGGGTTGGTCAAGAATTTGGTAGCGCCCGATCAGCTCCGCAAAATGTTCAGGACACGGTCGCTCAAAAATACGCCCAAGAGCTTCTTGCTCAATATGGCGGTGACATGAATAAAGCTGCTAATGTTTGGTATACCGGAAACCCACAGGGTCAAATGACTGCAGAGCAACTAGCTGCGAATAAGGGATTTTCATCGCAAGGTTACAACGACAGATTTAATAGATCACTTGGTGGCGGTGGTTCAGCAGGAGCTTCTAGCACGGTAACAATCAACAACGACATCAAAGTAAATGGGGACAATGCTAACGATGCCGCGAGGACTATTGCGATGACCATGCAGCGTCAAATTGGTGATGTGACACGAAATACAGCGGGGTTACAACAATGAGCAACTTTACAGGTTTCGCAATTGCAGGACTTCAACTAGGTCTTGATGCAATTATCGTTAAACCCAACCGTCGATTTTTTAACATCACAAATCCTGATGGGTCAGTTTTACAAGACATTAAGGCGCAAGCCACAATCAGAGAAATTCATAATGATGAACTAGAGGTCACAGAGCACCCTGTAGAAGTTGGCGCCATGATCTCAGACCACGCCTTTAAACGCCCTGTTGAGCTTATTTTAGAGATCGCCTGGTCAAACAGCCCTTCTGGTAATGGCCCGCTAGTTAACGCAGGCTTGGTCGCTGCGTACCAGGCAGGTGCCTTGCTGCAATCTTCTGTCTTAGGTTCTGGTGTCGGCCAGTATGGTCAGATCAATTCAATCTATGATCAGTTAAGGGTCTTGCAAACAAATCGGGCTTTGTTTTCAATTCAAACTGGTAAGCGCTTATACAACAACATGATCTGCAAGTCACTTGTGGTTGAAACAGAAGAAAAAAGTGAAAATGCCTTGTTTGTGGTTATGAACTGTAAAGAAGTTATTTTGGTAAATTCCCAGACAGTCATTTTACCAGCGGCTTCACAAGCAGATCCTGGAAGCACTGCGTCTGCTGAGCCTAAAGGGACTGTTCAAGTTCTTCCTTATAACGGACCACTATAATGAGCTCGTCTTACGAAATTCCACTGACGCCATCTGCGCAAACGTTTTCAATTCAGCTAGGTGGTCAAACTTATCAGATCTACATGCGCTGGAATAACTTTTCTAATATTTGGGTCTTTGATATTTCTGATAGCGCAAGAAACCCCTTGGTGCAAGCAATACCTTTAGTTACTGGTGTTGATCTGCTAGCACCTTATCCAGACCTGCAATTTGGCGGCACCTTGATAGTTGTTACTGATGGTGATCTTACAGCAGTTCCTACCTTTGATAACATTGGCACGTCTTCTCACGTAATTTTTACCACGTCATGACAACTATCTCAAATCAGTGGATTAGAAAGGTCAAGCTGAGTGTTATCAGCGACAAAGCTGTCATTGATCTTTCGCAATTTAAGATTAAATTCAGCATTCAAAATGCCGATGTTGAGGTGCCAGACAATTTAGTTGTCAGGATTTACAACTTGTCTCAAACAACAATTAACCAGATTGCAAGTCAAGATGTTGGAAATCTACAAAACATCGGTGAATTTAACAGGGTCATTTTAGAGGCCGGATATGAAGGCACGGGCAATTTTGGCACCATCTTTGACGGAACCATTAAACAAATGAGAATCGGCCGCGAGAACAACATTAACTCTTACGTTGATATTTTGGCTTCTGATGGTGACATCGGCTACTCGCAATCTTTTATTAACGAGAACATTAAAGCCGGTGAGACGCCAAAACAGGCGATGCAGCGAATTTCAGACGAGATCAATGCAAAAAATGGTCAATCGTCATCTGACCTTAATCGCATGCTTACAACTTGGACACCGGCTTACGTGCCAGTAATCAGAGGTCAGGTTCTTTTTGGGATGAGCAGATCTGCCATGAGGATGTACACCAGATCACTAGGATCTACCTGGTCAATTCAAAATGGTCAGGTTGTAATCACGCCATTGACCCAATATGCGTCAAATGAGGTCGTTAAAATTAACTCAGGAACTGGAATGATCGGGGTTCCTGAACAGACTGATGGTGGTATACGTGTTCGTTGCTTATTAAACAGCAAGATCAAGATCGGTCAGCTTGTGGAGCTTAATAGCAATGACATCAATCAAACGATCAATGCGGTGTCGAATCCTTCACAAATTCTCTATAATAGCCGAAGTGCAAGACAACCTTTAGCCCCGATATCAAAAAACGGAACTTACGTGGCTTTTGTGGTTGAGCATGTGGGCGATACGCGTGGCGATGAGTGGTATACCGACCTCATCTGCCTTGCGATCGATTTGACAACTGGTCAGGTGCCTGGAGTTTAGATGAACCGGAACGAGCGATACGAAAATCAGACGCTAGCTCTTTTGACAGCCATGGAAGGCCATCAGAAGGAGATCTGGACTGCGCTCCCTGGGATCATTGAGTCATTTAATCCTACAGCCATGACCTGCACAGTTAAACCTGCGGTTTTGATCCCTCTGAAAGATCCTGAGACCGCAGAGATTACCCAGATTGACATTCCGGTCTTGCTTGACGTGCCGGTTATCTATCCATCAGGCGGGGGCTTTACTCTGACCTTTCCAATTGCAAACGGAGATGAGTGCCTTGTGGTATTTTCATCTCGCTGCATTGATACTTGGTGGCAAAATGGTGGGTACAAGAACCAACTACCGCTGCTCAGAATGAATGATCTGTCTGATGGCTTTGCTTTTGTTGGCCCTCGGTCGCAAGTCAGAACCTTGTCAAACGTAAGCACAACGACCACCCAATTAAGAAGTGATGACGGGGTCTGCTTTGTTGAGCTAGCTGGTGGTCACGTTGTTAATGTAACTGCTCCAGGTGGCATCAATCTAACTGGCCCTGTTAATATTTCTGGGACTGTCACCGCAACTGGTGAGGGCACCTTCAATGGTCATACGGTTGGAAATCATAAGCACCCTGGGGTTCAGCCAGGTACTGGCACCTCTGGATTACCTACAGGCTAATTTATGAAATATCGTCAACTTACCTCTACCGGTGACTACACATTTGGCCACGATGGTGCAAACTTTTATCAGAACACGCCTGCAGCTGTTGCGCAAGCTGTTTCAACAAGACTTAAGCTGTTTGAAGGTGAGTGGTTTTTAGACACCACCTACGGCACCCCGTATAACTCTCAGATTTTAGGGGCTGGAAAGATTGCAACCTATGATGCTGCAATTCAACAAGTTATTCTAGGAACTCAGGGAGTGACTGGCATTGCGTCATATTCTAGTGGTGTAGATCCTACGACACGGGCTGCTGCTGTTAATTGCACAATCAATACGCAATACGGTCAAGCTCAAGTCACAACAAATTTATAAGGTCATCATGTCGACATACCCATTACCAACCTTAGCGCCAACAGTTAGTTCCACAGGAATTAGTGCGCCGCAATATTCTGATATCTATCAGAGCTTAATCGCAACCTTTCAAAATATTTACGGTTCTGACATCTACGTGGCTCCTGACTCGCAAGACGGTCAGTTTTTAGCAGTCATTGCAGCTGCGATCAACGATAGCAACCAAGCCATGATTGCTATGTTCCAAGGGTACTCACCATCATACGCGCAAGGTACTGGCTTGTCAGCGCAAGTAAAGCTTAATGGCTTGACTAGGTTAACCGCTACAAACTCATCAGCTGTCGGCGTAGTTACCGGGGTGGTTGGAACTACCATTCTTAATGGCGTGGTACAAGATAACGGTGGAAATCTTTGGAACCTTCCTGCTTCAGTAACCATCCCTACTGGTGGTTCAATTTCAGTTACTGTGACCGCGCAACAACCTGGGGCAATTTCAGCGGTTGTCGGTGCCATCAATCAGATCTACAACCCGCAAGTTGGTTGGCAAACCTTCTCAAACACGTCTGCTGCCATAGCAGGTCAGGCTACTGAAACAGATGCGGCGCTAAGAATCAGGCAAGCTGCTTCAGTAGCTACCCCAGCCCTGGCAGTTCGTGATGCGATTTACGCGGCAATCGGAGCTGTTAATGGTGTTCAAAGGTACACCGTTTATGAGAACCCAACCGCGTCAACTGATGCCAATGGCGTACCAGCTCACGCGATTGCCTGTGTGGTAGAAGGTGGCTCAGTTTCAGCAATTACTTCGGCTATTTTCTTGCGTAAGCCTCCTGGAATCCAGACTTACGGCACGACAAGCTACACCCAAACCAGCCCGCTTGGATTAACTTCTGTCATTAACTACTTTGTGCTTGGTGAGATCAATATTTATTTTGCAGTTACCATTAAGGCACTACCAGGTTATCTTAGCACCACTACGACTGACATCATTAACGCTTTAGTGGCATACGTTAAATCATTGTCGATTGGTGAGAGCGTGTATGTCTCGCAAACTTCTGCGATTGCTTCAATGATTGGCCTGCCAGAGGGACAGACGTTTTATATCACAAACTTTTATCTTGATACAACTGCAAGCCCGACCGGAACTTCAAATATCGCGATTGCTTACAACCAAGGCGCTACGTGTCAAGCGTCTAATATTACCGTGACGGTGACCTAATGAGCGTCGACGTTACCCCATACACCAATCTAATTACGTCTGAATTTCAGACGGCGCCCAACTTTATGGCGATGATTAGTAGCGTTGCCCAACCTTGGGCAGACATGATTGCAATTGCTCAAGGCACACCAAGCTACTACGACATTGATGTGGCATTTGGAGCTCAATTAGACGCAATTGGTTTATGGGTTGGTCTTCCAAGAACAATCCAAACCCCGATCCTAACGTACTTTAGTTGGGATACCACAGGTCTTGGTTGGGATGCTGGTATTTGGTACGGCTCAGGACAACCCCTTAACTACACAGTCAGCATGGATGACGGAACCTACCGCATCATGCTAAAAGCAAAGATTGCTGCAAATCAATGGGATGGTTCAACTCAACAATACCTACAAGACTTTCAGAGCATATTTTCAGGATCTGGCATCACAATTACGTTTGTTGATAATCAAAATGATACGATCGACGTGTATTTTTCAGCAAAACCATCAGCTCTTTTAATTGGTCTTTTAGAAAATAATTACCTGCCATTAAGACCAGCGGGTGTTTTACAAACCTTCCACTTTCCAGCTTAAGGACTAATTATGTCAGGAACCAATCAATTTTTACCGTTTGCTACTGGGGGCTCTGCTAATACGTTGACCCCAGCGGCTTACGCAGCGCTAGCGACTGTTATTGCCAACGGCTTCCAGCCAGGTGTTGCGTTGTCACAGCAAGCAAATACGGTCTGGCGACAAGCTACCTTTGTGGCTGCTGCTGTTGCGCAGCTGATCGCCAATCAAGGTGTGAATGCAAATGACGACGGCAATCTTACTAACTTTGTCAACAATTTACAGGTTGCAATTGCCAACTTAGGAAGCTTGCAAGCTGCATCATTGATCACGCTAACGACTAATACAGTGCTGACAGCTAGTCAAATCGGTAGCACGATTTTAGGAAACGCAACAACCACCATCTCTGCTACGTTGCCTACTGCCAACTCAGTAGCTGCTGGTAAGCAAGTTGAGTTTAGAAATATCAACACCGGCACCTTTAACGTCCTGAGATCGGGCACAGACACAATTACAGTAAACGCCGGCACAACAACTTCTCAAGTCTTGGGTCTTGGCGACTACGTGATTTTAGAAAGCAACGGCTCTAACAGCTGGTACGCAATTAACGGTACAACATTGCTTCCAGTTTCTGCCACGATGCTGAACAACTTTGCCACCCTAGTTTCTCCTGCGCTTACAGGATCACCAACTGCGCCAACGCCATCTCCTGGTGACAACTCAACTAAACTGGCGACAACGGCTTTTGTGCAAAATGCAAAACCGAGCGTAGTTTTTGACGGAACGATACCTTATAACTCAACCACAACTTTTACAATTGATCCAACAAGATTGACTTTGTTTTTTGTAAATGAAGGAACTTTTGCAGGTGGTAATCAAGGGTTATATTTGGGTGTTCAGTATGGCGCGGGTTCTTTAACAAACTCAATTCAATTTTTTAATTCGGGCGTTGATTATCAGGTCGCTTTTGCAGGTGCTGCGTTATTGCATCTCGCTCCTGGAAATGGATCCTCGCTTTTAATACAGCCCTATGGCAACAACATAGGTTCTGCAGGCGCGCCAACGCAAGCATCCTGTTTAGTAATTCAATTTTAAGGATCTCAAAATGAAACTTTATAAAGATTCTAATAACGTGGTGTATAACTACCCTGATGATGGTTCTCAAGATGAACTCATTGGTGAAAAGACACCCATTACTCAAGATGAAGCAGACGCCATCACAACAAAAAAGCTGACAGATCTTGGCATACCTGTGGTTCCTGCGTATTCACTACAGCGTGCTGCAGAGTACCCCAGCATGAAAGACTTTGCTGATGCTTGGGTGAAAAACGACAATGCAGCACTTGAAGCCTATCGACAAAAATGCCTTGCTGTTAAAGCAAAATATCCAAAACCAATCGCCTAGCAAAGGAAAAACAGCATGGAATCTTTAAACGCAATCATTGAGGTGGCTGGTGGAGCACTTATTGCTGTGATGGGCTATCTACTTTCAAAGAAAGATGCCACGCAAGAAGCCAAAATTGATGATTTATACACCAAGCACGAAGCTGATGCCGCAAAGCTCCAATCATTGGAGGTAAAGATTGCTGAGAATCACTACCCAAAAAGTGAAATTAACCAGATCGTGGATAGCTTAAAAAAGTACTTGGACGACCGCTTTGACCGTATTGAACAAATGAGTCGTCCAAAATGAGACTTTACGATAACTGGAAGATAATTGTCAAAGAAGCTTGGTCGCTTCGATTTATGGAGCTGGCAATTGTTTGTGAGGTGGCGCAAGTGGTGCTTCCAATGTATACCGACATTATTCCAAGGAATGCATTTTCAGCATTGATTGGTTTAGCTGTCATTGGTAGCTACATTTCTAGACTGGTCTATCAGCCAAACGTATGAACCTCACTGACCGCCAAAAAAATGCTATTGCTGCAGCCGCTATTGCAACTGCCTTAGCCATTCCAGCTGAAGGGCTGCATCAATATGCTTATGACGACACAGGTGGCATTTTAACTGTTTGTCGGGGTCACACAGGCAAGGACATTTCGGCAAGAAAGAAATACAGTCTGGCCGAATGTGATCAGTTTTTAAACGACGACATGAAAAAAGCTGTTGAAATTGTAGACAACTGCGTGCCAGGATTGCCCGCAAATGTTCTTGGGGCGTTTGCTGATATTACTTACAATGAAGGAAGGACCGCAGCATGCGACACATCAAGATCAACAGCTGCAAGATACTTGAGGGCTGGGATGGTTAAGAAAGCCTGTCAAGAATTACCTAAGTGGAATCGAGCAAATGTTGGTGGTAAGCTAGTTCCACTGCCTGGATTAACAAAAAGAAGAGCAGCTGAGGTAGCTGTTTGCATGGAGGGATTATCATGAGTTTAATCAGTGATGCATTAGACACGGCATCCGGTGGGATGTCGATTTGGGTGAAGATAGGTTTGATTGCGGCAGGTGTTGCGTTAGTTGGCCTTGTGCTATACGGCACCGCAGACCACTTTGAAAATGTTGGCTATCAACGCCGCGCCGCAGAAGATGAGGTGCAAAGAAACAAAGATCTCCAAGCAGCAGCAATAAAGACTAATGAACTTCAACATAGACTAAATGAGGCACAAAATGAATTGCTTATTCAAAAACAAAATCTCGCTGTTCTTACTGCTAACAACTCCGCTCTTGTTAGCAAGTTGCGCTCCAGCCTTGCAGCCTACAACAGCAATTTGTCCAACGATTCCAGAAAAGCCCTCGAGGACAGAATCCAAACCCTCACAACCGTTGTCGCAGAGTGCACAACAGAATATTCAACGTTGGCAAAACATGCTGACAACACAGAACTAGACCTTCAAATGTTTGATAAAAGCTGGCCAAAATGAGTGACATCGCAGACAACGCGGACCGCGAAATTGATTTAACTATTAGAGCCGCTAGACTTTTAGCCGCTAAGCCGATGGCTAAGGGTGTGCCAGGTGAGTGCGAGCTCTGCGGTGAAGATTCACCTAGATTGGTCTTTAATGTTTGTCCACCTTGTCGTGACAAGTACCACTTAAAATAAGGATTCTTATGGCATTGAAGATTGTATGCACGGATCAGGAATTTATTACCCTTTGGAAAGAGCTTGGGTCACCAAGATTAGTTGCAAAAAAATTAGGCGTTGCCGACAGTAGCGCAATGAGAAGACGAGCAAGCATTGAGTCTCGTCTAAAAATCAAACTACCAACTCACAATTCACAACGTGACCAGCCTAAACCAAAGCAAAAAAAGATCGAACTAGCTGCGCACAACGTCCGCCGAGGAATTGATGTTGATAAGGTGAAGCGGGTCATTGTATTCTCTGACGCTCATTTTACTGACACCACGACAACCGCTTTTAAAGCTCTATTGCAAATGATCGACACTTTTAAGCCAGAAGTCATCATCTGCAATGGTGACGCTTTTGATGGTCAAGTTTTAAGCCGATTTCCGTCAATTAACTATGACGCTAAACCCACAGTTTTAGAGGAGCTTAAATATTGTCAGCAACACCTAGATGAGATTGTTAAGCACCGACCTGCTGGGTGCCGGCTAATCTGGACGCTTGGTAATCACGACATGCGGTACGAGTCTTGGCTAGTCAATAAGGTGCCTGAGTACAGCGGCGTCGATGGATTTAGCCTAAAGTACCACTTTCCTGAATGGGAAACTTGTTGGAGCTTTTGGATTGGTGAGGAAACAGTTGTCAAGCATCGTCACCGTGGAGGTCGACACGCCGGCTACACAAACATCATCACAGGCCATACCCACGTGCTCGCTATTCAACCGATTACAAATTACCAAGGAACCTATTGGGGTGTTCAAACTGGATGCCTTGCTGATCCCATGAGCCCAACCTTTGAGTATTGCGAAGATGGCCCAAAGGACTGGCGATCAGGTTTTGTCATGCTGTCGTTTGATCAGGGCAGGATGCTGATGCCTGAGATGATTATGGTAAGCGATGAGCAAAATGGACTTTTTGAATTTAGAGGTTGCATCAGTAAGATTTAAAATTCCCAGGTCTTTTTGACCTCGATCTTAGTTTCACCTCGTTCAGCATCCACAGAAAAGTGCCAAACCTCGTTTTTGTGCGGTTCGTCTAGATTAAAATGACCAAAAAATGGGATTGGCTCTAGCTTAGGCTCTGGTTTGTCATTTGGCGATGTCATCACAGTCCCCAAGTTTTTGATCATACGCTTTAGTCTTTCCGTTTGGATAATAGAGCGTTCCACAATGGAGGCTTGGGGTGGTTTCTAGGCTGTAAGCTCCTGGTCTTAACCAGCTTTTTCTTTTAAGCTCTTTACCATCGTACACCTTAGTCAATTTTGGTAATCCGATAAAGCGTTGATTTTTTTTCATAGTTTAATGCCTCCTTTATAAATTGGGATTCTAATAGCAGATAATACAATGACTATTGCGACAATAGCGATCAATTGCGCAACACGATCTGCCCATACAAATTTCATTTTCTAGCCTTTAATATCTTGCTCACCCTTAAGTCACTTAGTAGTGGAAGCGGAACATCAAGCCTTTTCACCGCGTTGTCTGGATGGCAACACCACTTAGACCCCATTTTTTTAATCATTACCTTGGCGTTAATGGCATTTTGCTTTACAAGCAGCTCATAGATGTCATTATTAAATCGCCCTCTTTTAATCATTTGACTAAGTAAACTTTTGTCGTTTGCAGTCATTCTATTTCCTTCCATTTAAATATTTTTTTCTTAAAAAATTTAATTTTTGGGTTTGTATATTTATCAGGTTCTTTATTTTTTAATACTTCGTCAATTGTAAAATGAGGCTCAGACCACCCCCATTTATTTTTTGATGACCAATAAGAATATCCAATAAAAGTGGTTTGCTCATCTGGTCCATGCTCAACTTGATAAACACCTTCATGTAATGGTTTTATTTTTGTTGGATACCAAAAAAAATTATTTTTAACATTTAAATACAATAAAGCTCTTAAATACCAATTATTTATTTTCTTCATAAGTTACTCCATGCCAATAAAGCTCTTGATTATCAAATTTTTTAATTGACTGCGTGGCGATCTCAATAGTTTCACAAGGAACTAACCAACCAACACAACTATAAACACAAAATCGTGGCTGAAATGATCCTTCATTCATTCCAAATGCTGGCACCCAGGCAATTACTTTATAAACACCATAACGCATTGGTTTTAATTCTGGTGGATACCAAAAATCCTGCTCTGTCCATTTTGGTTCATGCTCAACAACGTCTTTATTTTGATCAAGGTGAACAATTAAATCAGTCTCTGGATTTTGAAATAACCACTTGCCTATTCTTGCTGACAGTTCAAAGAAAAGAACAATCCCAAAAACAATTATGAAAGCCTCTAAAAATTTATATTTGGTTAGCATGTCTTATTTCCTCGATATGTACAGGAACAGGCATAAGATAAGGAAGCCCAGGAACGCCCCCAGGATTAAACTTCCAAACCAAATGGCTGTCTCCAATAAGCACCAAATTATTAGTTCTGAGCTGATCGTTATATTTTCTACCATATTTGCGTTGTCCTTTTTTCATAGTCTAAACTCCACTTCATGGACGACAATAACGTTGTCGCCTTCTTTAGCAATTGACTGAATAGTGCCAAGTTCAGCCCAAGCTCGCTTAAACATCTTTACACCACAAATTAAAGATAGTTTAAGTTTTGTTAGATTTGTCATAGTGTCTTTCAATTAAAACTGCGATTAAATCAAGGGTTAGGACAATTAACTGCATTGCCGCGTAACAGATGAATACAAACGCAAATAAAAGGAGGATTAAAACCATCATAAGTCCTTACGCAGCTCAGCAAGATCTTGTTTAGCTAATACTCTAAGCATCATTGCTTGCTTTACAAGATCATCTTGCGAAAATTTTAAATTTTCTGCCAAAGAAAATAGTGGGTTCATAATAGACATTATTAATTTTCTAGCTAGATCCTCTCCAGCCGCATCGGTTGCCAAGTGCGCAACCGACTCCATATTGGCAATTATGTTAATCAGGTAGGTGAAATTATCACCTTTATGCTCCCTAGTTTTTTTTAAAAACTCTGAGACTTGTAAATCTTCACTCATTGCAAATCCAATCTAAATGATCATAAAATTGTGATGATGTTATAAAAAATTCATTTCCCTCTTTTAATAGTTTTTGTTTGTCTATATTTGATGGGTTGCACATTAGTTGGTTAATTTTTTTTAATTGACTTTGAAGTCTTAAAATATAAACAGATTCAGAAATTCCAATTTTTTGTTTCATTTAAATGTTTCCAA
Organism: uncultured beta proteobacterium; assembly: GCA_903930665.1. Lineage (GTDB taxonomy): Bacteria > Pseudomonadota > Gammaproteobacteria > Burkholderiales > Burkholderiaceae > Polynucleobacter. Next base: position 2,947 of record CAIYZI010000359.1, on the reverse strand, counting down.
AAAGAGCAGCGGTTATTGGATCTCGTTGAATTGTTTTTTTAAGAATTGGTTTTGGTTTTACAGTTTTATTTTTTGTTTTAACTTCCAAAAACTTATCAAGATCAAAGCTAGGGTTAATTGAAAATAAATGTTTATGTCCACCAATTATTTTGCCATTTTTATCTATTTTTTTTACGGAAGAATTAATCCAAAAAAATATTTTTCTAGGTTTTTTTAATTCATAGTCAGTTAAAAAACGATGAAGGGAAAGCAAGCTAAAACCAGTTGCCAAAGAAATATTTTTAAGGCTAGATTTTGGATTTGCCATTACATATTTAATTACTATTAAATGCTCTGATTTGGTCATAATTTATTTTCAATCTTTTTATACAATTTAAAAATAGGTGTTTACCCTAGATCTTTTTGTTCTTTAAGATCTAGTTCAAGATTTGTTGGCTCTACTGAAATTTCAATTGTGTCTTGGAGGTTTTCAGCAATAAGTGCCACTTCATTGGATGTTGGTTTAAATGAAGCCTGAAAAGTAATGGAGACCAAATTACCATCAATGGGCTTTAGTGCAAACTTCTTTAAGGTAACCCCGTAATACTCTTTACCGACCACTGTCAGGCGATAATTTCGAAGCTCGTAGGTCAACCCCAAAGGCTCAATAAAAACGTTTTTAACCGCCCCAATGTCGGTATAAAAGGCACTGGCTAGGTCTTGGCATTCAAAAAAAGAAAAAGCCTCTGAAGTCATTTTGACCATAAATTTTACGTCAATAGCCAGCTCTTTTCCGTCTTCTTCTTTGCCTTCCTTTCTTGTGTTTAAATGCAAAATTTCAGCTATTCCAGCGTAATTAAATTTTGTTTTTTCAATCACATCAATTGTTTTTGTTTTCATTTTTTTTCTTTCATAAATGGGTGGGAAGAATTAGCGTTCCGTAACGATAGGAGTGCAATACAGGCTATTTAAAGTCGCCGAGCCGACTTGCTAATTCTTCCCAAAGTGGGTGAGCTACTCGCTGCGTCTGTGTTTAATCCACTACCAAGATCGTGTGGAACAAGTCTTGGCATCACAGCATCCGCTTTCGCTCATTGATTGGGTGGGGCTAATAGAAGTCTTTTTGTATGCATGTCGCCTCGTATGGCCTGCGCCGAATAGTGTCATCGTTCGCCCCGTTGTTAAGCTAATTCCAATAAATCTAATTCACAAAGCCAATGAAAGGCCTCTTCCTGAGAAACATTAAAGTGGTTTGATAAAACCTCAATAATTTCATCGCTAGTTGGCATTTCTCTTTTACTTTGCAAAATTTCCCCAGTTTTAACATCCGTAAATGTTTTATTTTTTAAAGAGTCTGTTTGGTATTGAGATGCTTTAGTCTGGGTTGTTGGTAATGCATTTTCTTGATTTTTTATTGGTTCCACAGACTTGGATTGCTCAGCAGATTTTTTTGCTTGCAAATCTTTATATTCGGCAATTCTTGCGTTTATAAGGTTCTTAAAATCTTCTGGAGGTTTAGATACAAATAGCTCGAAATCATTCTTAAACAAGAATCCAAAATCAGATGCGTTGTCTTTTGCCCATTTAATATTTTCTCGGTAAATTTTTGCTAAAGCATCCGCTTCAATTTTTCCTTGAGCGAGTGCCGTATCAACTGCGTTATGCAATGACTCAATTGTTCTTTTGTTTTTTATTGATTCTAAAAAATTAGGCTCCTTAACATTTAGCTTTGAAGGCTTAATTTCTGAATTTAAAGAATCAATATGATCTCGCCACTTAATTTTTGCATCATTAATAATTGAGTTTTTGCGAGACTCTTTTTCGCTTTTTACTAATTTTTCAAGCTTTAATCCAAGCGCATTAAATTTGTCGGCGTAATTCTCAAGAGTTCTAACGGCATCACTTACGCTAGAAATTTGATCAATCGTTGCCTGGGCGGTCATTTTTAATTTTATTGCAGTATCGCGACTAAATTTAGCCACCGCCTCACCATTTGCAAAATCATCATCGGTTTGCAGTTCGGTTTTTTGACTTGATAAAAATAAATCAAATCTTGGCAATATTTCTGGAAGGTTGTTAAGTACTAACTCCCCCCTTGCTTGAATTGTGGCAACAGGAAACTCTTTTATTGTTTCAACTTGCGGTTTATCAATTACTTCCTTGTGCTCATAATTTTCCAAATCTTTTAAAAATTGATCCCATCCAGCGGTAATTTTATTAAATTTTTCTTGATCAGGAAAAACCTCCATAAACACTAAATTTTCAGAAGTTCCATCCGATACTGTAAAAATTAATTTTGTGGCACCAGTAATCATGAGGATTTGTTGGCACTGAGGAACGTGCTCAGCAGGTAAAACGCCATCACGCACTGAGTCAGCTAATGCTTCGTTCCATTGTTTATGCTCAAAGGCGGTATCGCCAGCCATCGTTAAACCATCGCAAGAAGCCGATAGGTCACCATCCGAACAGGTTACCGGATAGAGCTCATCCCCAATAATGGCCTCGATCAATGGTCTAGCTAATGCTTCAACCGCATGGCCGTTATCAAAAATCTTCTGAGTAAATGAATCAACCGCTTTTACTTCACCGATGGCTTTCATTTTCAAAAGCTCGCTACGGGTCATGTATTTAGAAATTCCCATCATGGCGGCTGCTTCACTGGCGCCAAAATGTGTTTTACGGAATTCGTGCCAGGCATCGCTGCCTTGAATCAGGTTATGAACTTGCATGATTATTCTGCCTTTGCCCAAGTTTTGATAACTTCTTTTTGTTCATCGGTTAACACTGCATTTTTAGACTCAAGAAAAATAATGAGTTCATCGGGTGTTTTGCGTCCACTCTCGACGATTTGCGCCCACTTTTCAGATTTCTCAATAAATTCCTCATCGGAGTAAATCGATTTTTCGACCACTGGGCGAGTTGTTGTTTGTGGCTGTGGTTTAGCTTCTGTAGCCTCAATGTCTTGTAG
>CAIYZI010000358.1 GCA_903930665.1 uncultured beta proteobacterium | reverse complement strand
GTTAAATTTAAGAGCAATTAGGAAGCCGTATCCAGCGCAATTCATTGCATCAAAATCAATGCTATTCAGAACTCGTCTTGAAAATAAATTAAAACCCCCAGTGTAGTCATTAATTTTTCTCCCTAAAAGTAGTCGCGTATATATATTGCCGAATCTACTCAATAAATTTCTGAGGCTATAGGGTTCAGGGGCTTTCCCTCCTTCGACGTATCTTGACCCAATGATTAAATCAGCCCCTAAATTAATAGAGTCAATAAATTCATGTATAAATTTGGGATTGTGTGAGCCATCTGCATCCATTTGCAATATAAAATCAGGCGAATAGCTTTCACCTAGAATTTTTTTAAACGCGTCAATATATGCTTTTCCGAGACCTTCTTTCCTTTCTCGATTTATAAGACAAATACTGAAATTTTGAGCATTCAATTCTTGCTTTAACAAAGTAACTTCTGCCGCTGTACCATCAGGAGAATTGTCATCGATAACAAAGACTGACCAATTAATCCCTACATATTGATTGGAAATCATCGCAATTTCCCGCAGCAATGTCCTTATATTTGCTCGCTCATTATATGTTGGTATCAAGGCAAATAAATTCATATTTCTGCTTTCAAAAATCATATGTTAAAAATTAATTATTTTATTTTCGCATATGCCAACCATTTTCATTTGAGTGATGAAATTGTCATTAACTCTTTAATTTCTAAAAAAGCCACCGTCTCTTATGGGTCGACAAGTGCCTGCAATGCTTTGTTTATCTGAACGACTGCTCTGCGCTAGATAACAGCCTGTTCAGTAGACTCATTTCCCCAGCAATCGAATGATGGTGTCAATCGCTATTTGGCGATGCTCATCAGTCCCTGCAATCGGGTTAGCTTCCATAAAGGGTCGCTCTATCAATAAACACAGTTGTCTCATTAACAAAGCTGTCTCGTTTTTAGATAAGTCTCTAAAAGTGCCTGTTTTGTTTTTACTTACAGTCTCCAAATATGGTTCTATTAAGGAGTCCATATAAGCAAAGTAGTCTAACGGTAGACCTTGCATCTTCGTAAAGCGATTCTCAAAAAACTGCATCACGCTAGGATTAACTTTAGTAATACCAGCAAATGCTGCCTCAACCATGCTTTGCGCAAAGACTTGAATTGGCGCATCTTTATCAAATCGACCAATCACTAGGGCAAGCTCTTCAAACTTTTTCTGCCTTGCCTGATAAATTGCCCACAAAAAGACATTTTCTATTGAGCTTAAGCGCCTAGTTAATGTACCTAAGCCATAGCCTGACTTACTGGCAAGCATCCTGCTAGTAAAAATCTCAGGGTCAGCCTCTTCCACAATCTGCTGGACTGCATCTAGGATATTGTCTAGCGTTCGTTTAGAGCGCTCTTGTTTGGGGTCTGCAAATGCAAATGGGGGAGTTTTCATCTAAAAAAGGAGTCAATGGCAATAAAAAAGCGGGACGCTCAAAGAGAAACAAATAAGACAGACTTCAAACTCAATCAGTATATGGCTTTACGGGCAGGTCCGTATTGAACAAATGCGTACGCTTTCTGGCGCTAATTTACCGGTTTTATATGTTAGCTTTACGCTGTAATCAGTAGCCTTTTAGACCCATTTTCCCCAATTTCTTCATTTTGGATATGCCATGCACGCCCCAATCAAAACCGCTTATAAAACACTCTTGTTAGCAGTAATTACAGTCCTGATGGGATTGGTCAGTGGTGGGGCAAGGGCAGATGCCCCTATTTATAACGCCACC
>CAIYZI010000357.1 GCA_903930665.1 uncultured beta proteobacterium | reverse complement strand
GCCAATGTTTTGTCTTCGCTAATAATTTCTTGTAATTTTTCGTATGCACGCTCAAATAAGCCGTCAGTCTTATTTTTAATCTCGTCTGCTTTTTTAATGCGATTGACAATTACTTTGCCAACTTTGGGATTGCGTCCGCTATAGCTATCCAATTTTCCGTGCCACATCACTGCTTCTTGTAGCATTTGCTCATACTCCTTTACTGCACTTGGCACTTCTATATTTCTCAACTCTTTTTGCTCTGCCCAACGCTTGTCATTTAATTTTGCAAAGTCTTTGCCTACTGCAATTGCAAAATCACGTGGTGCAACTTCTAAACCTTTTTCCAACATACGCATTAGCTCTTTAATTCGCTTCTTGCGTGTTTCGTTATTAAAGCGTGGCATATTTACATATACAAAAAGTAAGCAGATAACCAATATTACATTGTTATGCCAATCTCTCTGCTGCCATCGTAGCCGTCATCTTGCTGTAATGTCGTTCAATCATTCCTACGCTTGTTCCCATCTGCCGTGCCAGCGTATGTATATCAATCCCACTTGCTAAGGCAAAGGTGGCATAGGTATGACGCAAGCTATACAGCGTTCTGTTTAGTCCGCCACTGTCCTTACGCATACTGCTTCGCACCATTAAATTCCTAAATATGTTTTCCATATTGCTTATTTGCGTGTTGTCAGGCAAACAGAATATTGCTTTGTCTAACTTTGCTTCAATTAGTCCATTTAAGTTTGTGTAGTCCAACTTGTGCCAACGCATTAAACGCTCAAATACTTTTATTACTTCGTGCTTAGCGATTAGATAGCGAGGACCAGTTTTGCCACTCACCCAAATACGTAAATATTTTTTATTGCCAATCCAATGCCACTGTAAGTGTTTCCACCGCAAGCGTAGTGCTTCTGTTCCGTGCCGCACTCCTGTATTCACCAAAAACTCTATATATGCAACGCATAGCGTTCGCATAAGTCTTGTGCGTTCTGTGTAGCTACTCTTTACCCAAGTCTCTGTATAACTTATCAACTCAATAATTTCTTCTTTACTAAAGGCTGGGCGAGGCTGACTGCGTATGCCTTTGCTGTCGAGTAGCGGCACAGCACGATTGTGTGCAACACAACCACGCTCGCGTGCCAAATTGATAACGCGAATGTATGCACTTGCGTGATTACGCTTAGTACTTGCAACAGGAATTTTTCCCATCGTTGCCACTCGCCAACTTTCAAAATCACCGGGCATCTCAACAGTAATTTTTTCTACTTCGTATTCACCAAAAAACGGAATGAGATATTTATTGATTGCAAAGATGTAATCGCGATAGCAACGACGTCCAGTGTTGTTCTTCAATGCACTACTCATATTCGCAATTTCGTCTAATGCTATTTGCTTAAATGTTTTCGTTGTAATTGCCAACCCTGCATCTGTTTTTATTTTGACTGTCTCAATAATTGCAATTGCATTTATCTTTGCTTGCTCTATGTCATCTGTATTAGTTGTCGTGCTGTGCCACTTGTTGTTTGCTAACTTAAATCGCACTTGCCACTGCACCGACTGCGGACGCTTATACAATAAGGCTTTGCCGTCCATCAGCTTTACTTGTTTAATAGCGTTAGCGTCAAACTGTGTTGCAAATAATTGTTGTAGTGATGACATACACGCAAGTATGTTGTCGCTTGCGTTTAAGTGCGACGATTAATTTTTTATCGTTGTCAAAATCCCACGCAATGTTCTGCGAACAAAATGATGTGTGTGATTTTTTTATTAAGTGCCGCAGATTTTTCTGCGAATTGAACAGCACTGTGAAGAGGCGATTTTTGCTAATGTTTAACACTGTCAAACATCGAAAAATATTTTTTTCAATCCTCTGCTCTACCGACTGAGCTACCAGGCCAAGACTTGAAATTATAACTAATCAGCCAGAGCCTAGTCGAAAAAAGCACAAACAACTGTATTTAATAGGCTCTCAGCTTGATATTCTGGGACTTAAAAGAATTTTGAAAAGATTTGGTTGATCCACACCAAAGATAAAGGTTGCCCAATAAATCAACGTTTGTTGGCTACTTATAAAAAAAATATCAGACTAAAAACAAAGGGGTTGACCTAGTACTCGCTCTTATTGCGTGACGTATCAATGCCCAAGGCCTTTAATTTCCGATACAAATGTGTACGCTCAAGACCGGTGTACTCCGAAATCTTTGTCATGCTACCGCCCATGATTTGCATTTGATGCTCAAAATAGGCTTTTTCAAATAAATCTCTAGCCTCACGCAGAGGAAGATCAAAATAGGTTTTCGCGATGCCACTAATAAATTCCCCGTCTTGCAACAAAGGTGCAGGTTCAGTTACTGCAACCCTAGTCATTGTTGTGACTGTTGGTATAGCTTGAGCAAACCTGCCTTCTTCTGGCTCAATAAATTTAGGAGAACTTTCTAAGGCCTTATTTACCGTCTTTAGTAATTTTTGCAGAGCAATAGGCTTTTCTAGAAAATTCAAAGCCCCAATACGAGTTGCCTCTACCGCAGTATCAATCGTTGCATGGCCAGACATCATGACAACTGGCATAGTGAGTTGGCCTGTTTTGGACCACTCTTTCAACAAAGTGATGCCATCAGTATCTGGCATCCAAATATCGAGCAATACTAAATCGGGACGCATTTGCTCACGAATCGTGCGTGCCTGAATTGCACTCTCGGCAGAATAGACGGTATGGCCCTCATCCGTCAGAATCTCGTTGAGAAGCTCGCGAATGCCCATCTCATCATCAACCACCAAAATACTCGCCATTCCTATGCTGCCTCTTTTGCAAGATTCATAAACAAAATTGATACTTGTGCGCCAATCACTTCATCTCCCTGCATACGATTACGAACTTCGATTTTGGCGCCATGGTCTTCAATGATTTTCTTTACTACCGCCAAACCTAAACCAGTGCCCTTAGCCTTGGTTGTTATGTAAGGCTCAAACGCTCTTGCCAATATCTTAGCTGGAAATCCTGAACCGCTATCACTTATTGTTAATCGCACTGCATTTTGCGCTACACCGTTGAGCTCTCCATAGCGAACCAACTCCGTTTTTACCTCTACTGGCGCATTGCGACTCTTACCTTCTAAAGTGGCATCTTGTGCATTTTGAAGTAAGTTATGAATGACCTGTCTCAGTTGGGTTGAGTCCCCCATGATATTGGGGCACTCATCATCAAGTTGCGTATTTAAAGGGCTGCCTTCATACAGGCCCAAAATTTCTCGAGTGAGGGTATTTACAGATACCGACTTTAGCTGCGGCGTAGGCGTCTTAGCAAAATCCCTGAAATCATTCACCATTTCTTTCATGGCCTGTACCTGCCCAATAATCGTGGCGGTACTTCGATTCATCATCTCCTCTTGCTCAGGACTTAATTTACCCGCAAGCTTATGCTGCAGTCTTTCGGCAGAAAGCTGAATAGGGGTCAGAGGGTTTTTAATTTCATGCGCCAATCTTCTTGCTACTTCACTCCAGGCAATAGAGCGCTGCGCACTCACTACATCAGTAATGTCATCAAACACCACCATACGCAAATCAGGGGTTAGCTCGGTTCCACGCACAAACAAAGTGACGCCTAACTCATTCTCAAATTCATTTGTAGTATGTAATTGGATCTGCTTTTGCCAGACAGATCCTTCATTTTTAGCACTTAATTTCTGAGAAGTGGATGCCAAAACTCCACTGCCTACGGCCAACTTCATCGTTGCAAAACCTTCTTTAATGGCTTGCTCAAACTCTACGAGAGCCGAGCTATCACTCAGAGGGCGCCCGTCTAGCTTAGTTAAATCTTCTGAAAAGATTCGATCTGCTCCGGCATTGCTCGAAACTAGATTGAAATTTTTATCAAAAATACAAACGCCAGCGGTCAAATTTCCTAAAACCGTCTCTAAAAATGATTTGGATTCTTGCAGGGAAGTGCGAGTATCTGCCAACTGCCGAGTCATGACGTTAAATTGACGCGTTAGCATCCCCAACTCATCGCCAGTATCGAGTTCTGGCTTGGGGGATAGATCTCCCTGTGCAACGGCCTGTGTGCCCTTTAGCAGCATCAGTAGAGGTCGCGCAAGTTGACGCCCCAACAGCAGGGCTAAAGTAATCGCCACAAACAGTGCAAAGAAAAGAGTTAATGTCAGCGTGCCCACAAACATTTTTCGCAAACCCGTGCGACCCAATGATTTTTCTTGATAGTCACTATAGGCTGCCTGTACTGCTAATGTATTTTTTGTAATGCCTTGAGGAACGGCTTTAATGATTTGCACATACCAAAGCTCTTTCTGAAATTGGGGGTTTAACCCAAAACCGCGGCCCGTAGATGGGCGCTCCTTAATCAAAGGCAAAACTACTCGCAATGTGTAAGCCTGTGAACCTGATGTATTTTGAGGTTCATCAATAAAACCCTGGCCCTTTAACTGAGAAACCTGTCGCATAACCTCTTGACTGGGAGCCTGAGCAGGTCTTTGAAGCGCGTCGCCACTGGCACTTGCCACGACAGTTTGTCTGCCATTAAAAATCGTAATTTCTTGAACACCAAGCTGATCACGTAAGCGTGAGAGTAAGAGTGCTAGCTCTGCGGGACTAGCATGATTTGGAAGGCCTTGAATCTGATCAACCACCATGCGCCCATCATCTTGCAGCTCTTGCAAAGAAGCGCGCAAAGTTGCGCGCCCGAGCTCAAGGCCTGCCTCGAGAGCAGATTCAACTTTAACGTCAAACCAAGTTTCAATACTACGTGAAACAAACTGCAAAGAGACGCCATACAAAATTAAGCCTGGCACAACACCCACCAAAGCAAAAATCATTGCCAACTTGGCGATTAAGCGGGTGCCGAATCGCCCTTTATGCCAACGTATGGCAATGACCACCACCAAAGTCAAAATCACCAAGGTTAGGCAAATGCCAATCACTACATTGGCTGCATACAACCAGATAAAGTAATTATCGAAAAACTGGGTATTTGATGAAGCAACTGAGAGAAGAATCAAAAGCAATAATGCAAATGCCCCAATAAGTGCTGTGGCTATTGGTAAGGCGCGTCTCTTCCATTTTTGCTTTTCAAAAAGACTCGCTTTCAAATCCGCTACGGAATTTTTCATCGCTTAATGATGTTGGCGCCGTTAGGCAAGAAAGGAAATCGTATCCAGTCACTAGATACATTCCAATCGCGATTATTCAAGGCATTCACTTGAAATGGTTTTGGCAGCTTACTTAAATCCAAAGTCATTCTCTAGCCACCGGTGTAAGGCTTGTTAGGATCAATTTGCGTATTATCAATTACACGCCACCCCCCCACGCTACCAACAGCCTGCAGAGCTTCAGTAAGTGTTTTGGCGGAAAACGCAAAACCTTCAGATGAAATGCGGTACTGCTGAGTAAGGGGCTGAT
>CAIYZI010000356.1 GCA_903930665.1 uncultured beta proteobacterium | reverse complement strand
TATTTTAGAAAATAATACTGGTTCAAGCCTCCTAAATGTCGCCAACACCCTAGATCATGGCTATAAAGGCGATAATGCGCCATGGCTCTACGCGCAACTATTCATAAAGTCGACATCCACGTCGCCGATTCTGACCGTCACTATTACGGCAGTCACTCTCTTACCATCGCTAAACATCCCTCGGAAACCGAGGAACGGATGATGGTCCGCATCATTGCCTTTGCCCTTCAGGCTAGCGAAGATTTAACCCTAACAAAAGGCTTTAAGCGATACCGATGAGCCAGATTTGTGGATTAAGGACCTTACCGATGCCATTAAGCTTTGGATTGAAATCGGTCAGCCTGATGAGCGCCGCATTCTGAAAGCGTGTGGCAGATCCGATCAAGTAGTTGTTTATTGTTATGGTGGACACACCAGCAAAATCTGGTGGGATGGCATTGCCAACAAACTGACTCGGGCACGCAATCTGCAAGTCGTCTCTATTCCTGCAGAGCAAGCGAGTGAGCTCAATAAATTGGTAGAGCGCAGCATGGTGATTCATGTAAATATCCAAGATGGTGAGGTGTACGTTTCATCCGATAAGGGACAGATCACCATCACCCCAGAAATCTGGCGCGATACTAATAATCAAGGCAATTAAGTCAAACCCATTAATTCCAAGCAATTAACTCTAAGTAATCAATCTCAAAAGCTTAGTCATTCATGAATGCACTGATCTTAGACACAAATATTCTGCTTGATATTTTCGTCTTTAACGATGAAAGAACGAAAACCCTTAAAGCCGCTTTAATTGAAAAGAGTATTCAGGCCTTTGCCAGCCAAAAAACTGTTGAAGAGTTCGCAGACGTCATCTCCAGACCGCTCTTCTCTTTAAAAACAGATGCCCAAGAGCAAATCCTGGGAGAGTGGAAAGCCTTAGCCACGCAAATCGATGACTCCACTCTAAGCACCGCGCCTTGGCTGTGCCGGGATCCGGATGATCAAATCTTTTTAGACCTGGCTTATGCACTAAAGCCCTGCACTCTTATTAGCAAAGATCGAGAAATTCTGAAAATTGCCAGTCGAGCCCGCAAAGAAGAAGTGAGGATTACCCAGGACTACAACGCTTTTAGGTAATGCCGTTTAAATTCAATCCACTTTAAATTGAAGATGTTGCGCAGCTTGAGCAGCAATTTCAAAAGACCGTAAACGCGCTTGATGATCATGAATTTGACCAGTGATAATTAACTCATTAGCCCCTGTTAAATCCATCCAATGCTGCATTCCTTTTTGGATCGTTGCCTGATCTCCAACTACCGAGCATTGCAATGCATGACTTGCTGTGGCTTTTTCATGGGGATCACAAAAATCATCAATGTTCGCAATCGGAGGGGGTAATTGCCCACGAGTATTGCGGCGCATGCGAATGACATTTTGCTGCAAGGTAGTAAACAGATATTGAGCCTGATCATCTGAATCAGCAGCAACTACATTCATGACAAACGCACAATAAGGCTTCTCTAATTGCGCCGAAGGCTTAAAAAGTGTTTGATA
>CAIYZI010000355.1 GCA_903930665.1 uncultured beta proteobacterium | reverse complement strand
TGCTCAATAATTGGCCCTATCGGGTTGAGTTCAAATAAATAACGGTATTGCTCTGGAATTGCTGACAGCGGGTAAAAAATGGGAGACATAAACATCAACACCGAAGTTGCAATTCCAATAAATTGCGATAAATCCCTAAAATAAACACCTAGGGATGCCATGCACCATACAATTCCAGAAATAAATAGAATAAATGGGATAAAAATAAATGGGATAAATAATATGGTGAGGTGAGGTAATCCGAAAAAGATAATGTAGGCTAAAAGCCAAACGCCTAGACTTACCATCATATGAAATAGAGCTGAGCCTATAACTACCCATGGCAATATTTCTAGTGGAAATATTACTTTTTTTACATAATTTTGATTTGCAAGAATCAGTCCAGGAGCCCGATTAAAACACTCTGCAAATAGATTAAATACTATCAAGCCTGAGAAAAGAACAAGCGCGAACTCTGTTTTAGAGTCACTTCCTCCGCTCCACCGAGCTTTGAAAATAACACTAAAGACAAAAGTGTAGATTATCAACATAAATACAGGGTTTAAAAAAGACCATACTATCCCAATTACCGAGCCGCGATAACGCCCCAATACTTCACGCTTTATTAATATATTTATTAATTCGCGATTCCTCCAAAAACTATGGATCATCTCTATTGGTGAAGTGGAAAAATTTTGCACTAGATTCTCTTAATTAAGGCTGCCACTACAAGACTAATTGTTCCGCGCCAAGTTTGACGATAAAGTCCTGCCACCTCCATCAACCGAAGGCGATCTTTAAATCGTGCATCCCGCATTTTTTTAAAGAGCTCAAGAGTCTCTTTGCTTCCATGATTTAGCAATGGCTTGATAGAGCATAAAGCTTCAATATTCATATCGCTCCATTTTTTGAATTGCCCCTTCAGCACCATTGAAATGCGCTCCATCCTTGCAAGGAGTGAATTATTCCCGCCGACTAGTGCATCCTTATGCTGACGATAAAGCACTTGTGGTTCTGGGTCATAAAAAACTACTCCGCCCATCCCAGTCACCAATTGATAGAGCCACCAGTCATGAGAGGGGTGATTTACGGGGCCCGCTTTTTCTAAAAACTCTTTTGTCTTTGGATTAAAGACCATGGTATTTCCACCGGCAATGCTTTGAATCAATGCATTTCGGAAGGTTCGTGGAAACGAAAATAATGGGGAGATTCCTACTTTTCGTAGTTTTTCATCGACGTAGGTGGTGCGCCCACTATAGACATAAGGCTCGTTAGCTTCTTGATTTTCAGTAATGTTTTTTAGGGCAACAGCTAGCTTGGTTGGTAACCACACATCATCTTGATCGCAAAAAGCATAAAAATGCGCCAGTATATTGGGATCACATGCTAAAGATAGAAAGTTTTGGCAAAACCCTTTTTGGGGGCCGCTGCGAATAATGAGCTTCCCAGCAGGCCATTTGGCCTGGCATTCCTGCAAAATTTCTAAGGTTTGATCAGTTGAGCCATCATCGCTGGCGACCACAAACCAATTTTTATGGGTTTGTAATTCGATGGATTCGAGTTGTGTGCGTAAAAAACGTGCACCATTATAGGTACAAAGTAATATAGCAACCAAGGGAGAGGAGGTAGTAGCTGTAATAGGCACCACCGAGGAGGCTTCTAAAGAGGAATTTTCATCAATAAAAAAATCAGCCACTTATGTTTTTTCTAGCAAATTGTTGTAGGTATTGAAAAGGCAAAATGATTCCCAGTTGATGAAAATTACTAAATATATGAATATTATAACTAAATGGGGGGGGTAAATAGTCATGAATCCGTCACAAAACCGTCATATTCAAAATAAATCAGAGCGCAAGAGCGCCAATGCCGTTTAGCAGGCACTCAATCCCCCCAAGGAAAATCTGCCTTTTAAAAACCCAAACTACTAAAAATGCAGTTGTAAATTTAATAGAAGTGTCAATGATCTTTAGAATAGCGTAATGAAAGACACCCAAATACGCAATCGCCCCCACTCTTTTTATTTCTGGACTGCTCTGGGTTTATCGCTGCTAGCGACAGCTATCCATCTCTACATCATCAATCGCTACTCAAGTGGAATGCCTTATAGGGATGATTTCGATGCCATTTTTGGTTTTTTGAACGAGTATCCCAATCTACACTTCCCTCAGAATTTTCTTTTTTTATTCTCCCAAAATAATGAACATCGCATATTTTTAGATCACCTAGTCAGTCTCTTAATGGTTTCTACCACCGGGAGATTTAGTTTTATTTGGATGATTTGGATTGGTAATGTGGGCTGGTTTTTATTGGTCTATCTCCTTTGGAAATTTTCCAAGAAAAACCAAATAAGTTTTGTAGAATTTTCTCCAATCCTCATTGGAATGATGTGCCTTTCACATTACGAATTAATGACAATGGGTATGGCTGCAGTTCAGCACTATTTTCAGGTTTTCTTTTGTGTTTTAGCGATCTGGTTTTTGGTGTCAAACAGTCTTTGGCTTACCCTAACTTTTTTCATCTGCGCCCTCTTTACAGCGGGCGGTGGTATTTGCCTAGTGCCAGTCATTTTTCTGTACTACTTGTTACAAAAAGAATGGCGAAATTTACTATTCAGTATCGCAACAGTAGGCATTGTTTTTCTGATTTATTTCCCGCTCTTGGGATATATTCAGCCAGCAACCCATCCAGATGTCTTGCTGGCATTAAAGTCCCCGCTCTATTTAACAACCTATGCCTTTGGTTTTTTGGGAGGGATTGGCAATACTTATAAATTTTCGATTGCCCTTGGATTTGTTTTCACTGCTGTAGTGATCTCAAAATGGAAATTTTTGCTTACGAAATATCCGTTCTTATTTTGGCTCACCATTTATCTTTTTGTCACAGCTATTACAAATGCCATCACGAGAGGGGCTATCGGCATTAGAACAGGGCAAGGTAGCCGCTATACCACCTACTCTTTATTATTTACGGCCATTGTTTATTTTTCATGCTTATTAAGCGCCACATCTTTAAAAACGAGATTGCGCGTGGTGAATGCTGGCCTATTTTTATCTCTTGTAATTTTTGTTTATTGGTATGCTCACGGACAAGAAAATATTGCCGCTAGATATGAAGATTTAGAAAGTGGCGTTCTTCAGCACCCCTATGAAGATTGGGCTGCTACATCATTAAATCGTGCTACTGCAATGGGTTATTACCATCCCACTAAAAATCCTCGCTTATCGACAGATACAAAGGCAAATCCATGAACGCATTAATTTCTCCAGTCAGCTTGTCCGTATCCGTTGTCATACCTGTCTATAGGGGAGAAAAGAGCCTTCCTTCATTAATCAAAGAATTATCTTTTTTTGCAGGGGACTCTTGCACAACCCCTGCGGGCGTTCCCTACGCAATCAAAGAAGTATTGTTGGTGCACGATAGCGGCCCCGATCGTTCAGATCTAGTGCTAGAGGATCTTGCTCGTAAGTACGCATTTGTTAAACCAGTCTGGTTATCTCGTAATTTTGGACAACATGCAGCAACGCTTTCGGGTATGGCAAGCTCCTCCAGTAATTGGGTAGTGACCATAGATGAAGATGGACAACAAAATCCCGCTGAAATTGGAAAAATGCTAGATGTAGCATTGGATGGCGGCTATCAAATTGTGTACGCACAACCTTTAAACCCGCCACCCCATGGAAGACTGAGAAATTCTTGTAGCAAATTAGCCAAGAAGCTTGCTTTACAGTTTTTGGGCTCGCAATATCAAGCTGGGGTCTTTAATAGTTTTCGCCTAATCAATGGCGAGATTGCAAGAATCATCGCTGCATATTGTGGCAATGGGGTTTACCTAGATGTCGCATTATTTTGGGTCGCCAATCGCATTGGTTACTCCCCCATGATGCTCAGGGGCGAAGCTCGCCCATCAAGCTATTCATTTGGAATGTTGCTCAATCATTTCTGGAGAATGGTACTAAGCTCTGGAACTCGCCCCCTAAGACTGATTACCATCTCTGGAGGGGCCTCATTTTTTCTTGCCTTATTTTTCTTCGCTTATGCTTTTTACTCAAAATTTATTGAGCAAACCCCCATTCAAGGATGGACTTCTTTGCTAATCATTATTTCCTTTTTCTCTGGCTTGATTATGGTATCCCTTGGAGTAGTAGCAGAATATCTGGCATTAACCATGGGAATTGTGATGGGGAAGCCGCTTTACGTTGTCACCTCAACACCTACAAGACCGCCTAAACAACTATGACCTTGGTATGGGTTATTGGTAGCGGGGGTTTATTAGGAGGCGCCCTAGCCTCAGAGTTATCCAAAACGCAATCCACCTTATTTAACCCTGAATTCAGATTCACATGGGGTAATACAGATTTGGTTTACGAGGAGTTAGAAAAAGCAGTGATCGCTTTTTCTAATCAAGCAGGTCATGATCCTTGGCAAATCTATTGGGCAGCTGGCGTGGGTACCATGCATAGCTCCGAAGAAGCCTTGCAACAAGAAACAAGCATCTTAGACGCATTCATTACAGTCCTGCTAAGCAAGCAATATCTTAATCTCAAGGCTGGTACTTTTATATTTTCAAGTTCGGCTGGGGCAATTTATGCGGGAATCAGAGAAGGGGTGGTTGATAAATACACTTCTGTGGCCCCAATCAATGCTTACGGCAGGAATAAATTACTACAAGAATCCATTGTGCAAAGGCTACATCAAGTAAATCTGGGGGTTACGGTTTTATGCTGCAGGATTACAACTTTGTATGGAGTAAAACAAAATGCAGAGAAACAACAGGGTTTATTAACGGAAATAGCACGACGAATTTTATTAAATCAAGCCGTTCATATTTATGTGCCACTAGAAACAATGCGCGATTATATTGATGCTGACTCGGCAGCTAAAATGATTGTGCATGCGGTATCGCAATTAGAAGCGAAGCCAGGAATCCACCTTAGGATCATTGCATCAGAGGTTTCTACCTCGATAGCGCAGCTATTAGCCATTTTCAAAAGGATTTGTAAGCGCAACCTGAGATTGGTTACTCGACACGATAATCGTAGTGGTGAATATCAGCGCGTAGTGCAGTTTCGCTCTGAAAAAGGTCTATCA
>CAIYZI010000354.1 GCA_903930665.1 uncultured beta proteobacterium | reverse complement strand
TTAGTCCCAGTACACACATACTGCCTATAGCTCAGCTGGATAGAGCAACGCCCTTCTAAGGCGTAGGTCGCACGTTCGAATCGTGCTGGGCAGGCCAAATTTTCTCCCTAAATAATATTCCTTAGCTTGTTTCAGGCTGATCTATTGACTCGACTATTGGTTGATCGTGGTTTGAGCTTTTGGATGTGGAAACCACCCTAGGAGAGCGTGGGAGCTCCTTTTTGACTATATGCGACTCTTTGCTGGTTCTGGGGTATATAGGGTTGGGTTTGTGGTGTCGGTTTAATACCGACTGTTGATCGTCACTTAACGCGACGCTCAAGCGACTCTTATGGGGTATCTTGAGGATGCTCAACACTGGTTAATTGGAGGTATTTGGGTGGCGGGGAACGGCCAATAAGGGACTGTGCCTTAAGAGCTGCCAATATCCCACTCAAACGGAAATATTTTCGAAATATTCGCCAAGTTGACTGCTAAGGAGTAATCTTAAAGAAGAGGTGTTCGGTATGAATTTCTTAAATTTAAGTTTTTTGCAGTTAGTCGGTTGACATCATTAAGGTGGGTGTGAGAATGACAAAAGCAAAGGCAACAAGAGTAAAAGCAAGATCCACGGCAACTACGAAGTCCAAGCTGACTCCCAAAAGTAGGCCAAAACTTCCAAAAGTCTTAACTGGGATTGAAGGTTTAGACATTATTACTATGGGTGGACTTCCAAAAGGTCGTCCAACACTAGTTTGCGGAAACGCTGGCTGTGGGAAAACATTGTTGGCCATGGAGTTTTTAGTTAGAGGCGCCACTCAGTTTAATGAGCCTGGTGTATTTATGGCGTTTGAAGAATCAACCAAAGACTTAATTGCCAATGTTGCCTCACTTGGTTTTGATTTAAAAGGCCTAATTGCAAGCAAAAAGATAGCTGTTGATTTTGTTTACATCGAGCGTGACGAAATTGCGGAAGCGGGTGAGTACAACTTAGATGCGCTCTTTATTCGACTTGGCGCGGAAATCGATGCCATCGGTGCAAAGCGGGTTGTCTTGGATACGATTGAGTCCCTTTTTACCAGCCTACCCAATCCCACTATATTGCGCGCTGAACTGCGACGCTTATTCCGTTGGCTAAAAGATAAAGGCGTTACCGCCGTTATCACTGGTGAAAGCGGGACAGATACCATCTCTCGGCAAGGCCTAGAAGAGTATGTGTCTGATTGTGTGATCTTGCTAGATAACCGTATTGATGATGAGATTTCTTCAAGAAGATTGCGAATTGTTAAATATCGCGGCTCACTTCATGGGACCAATGAGTACCCCTTCTTAATTGACGAAGATGGTATTTCATTGATACCTGTTACATCTGCAAGGTTAGATTATCAGGCCGTTACCGAAAGGATTTCGAGCGGCATCGAGCGACTTGATTCTATGCTCAGCGTCAAAGGCTTCTACCGTGGTAGCTCCATTTTAGTGTCTGGCACAGCGGGTACCGGTAAGAGTAGCTTCTTGGCGCATTTTGCCGATGCGGCTTGTAAGCGCGGTGAAAAAGTACTCTTTTTTGCTTTTGAGGAGTCGCCCAGTCAGATTGCCCGCAATATGAAGTCAATTGGAATCGATCTAGATTATTGGATTAAAAAAGGGCTATTGAAAATTGAGTCTACACGGCCATCGCAATATGGGTTAGACATGCATCTCATCATGATTCAAAAAATGGTCAATGCATTTAATCCTCAGGTTGTACTCGTAGACCCTATTACTAGTTTTTCAGATCATACGAATACTTCTGATGTCAAAAGAGTATTAATGCGCTTGGTGGATTTCCTAAAATCGAAAGCTATTACTGGTATGTTCTCAAGCCTTACGCCAAGTGGCACCCCAGTTGAGACATCTCATGTGGCTATCTCATCTTTAATTGATTCATGGATTTTATTAAGGGACATTGAAAGTAATGGCGAGCGTAATCGCGGGTTGTATGTTCTTAAGTCCCGAGGCATGGCCCATTCAAATCAAGTCAGAGAATTTTTGATTACCAATAAGGGTGTACAACTTATTGATGTCTACTCGGGCTCAAGTGGTGTCTTAACGGGCGGGGCACGACTTAGTATGTTGGCTCAAGAAAAGGCCGTAGAAATTAAGCTTCAAGAAGAAGTGGAGTTGCGCCATTTTGATTTGGAAAACAAACGCAATGTATTGGATGCCAAGATTGCTGCGATGCGCGCTGAATTTGCAGCCCAAGAGGCCGCAAACATTAAGCTAATCTCACAAGAAAAGCTCCGCTCAAGCCAAGTAACTGCAGATCAGTCGGCTATGGGAAAAATGCGCAGAGCAGATGTTGCCACCTCAAGCCCAAAGTCAAAAAGAGGTTCTAAATGACCGATAAGTCCATTGATTTACGAGTACACGTCCCAAAAGAAGGGTCTGATTCTAAGTCAAAGAAGTATGTTTTACGCTTGTATGTAGCCGGGTCAACTGCTCGTTCTATGGCGGCTATTTCCAATATCAAAAAGATTTGCGATGAGCAGTTAGAGGGACGCTTTAGCTTGGAAGTGATTGATTTATATCAACAGCCTGAATTAGCGGCTGGGCATCAAATTATTGCGATACCCACTCTCATTAAAGAGCTGCCACCCCCTTTGCGTCGCATTATTGGTGATTTATCGGATACCGAGAAAGTCATCGTAGGTTTAGATCTAAAACCACTGTAAATTATGAAATCAGAATTACCATCAAATCTGGCGCTTACTCAAGAGTTGGAAGAGCTGCGCCAAAAGCTGTCTGATACCCAGCAAACCTTGGATGCGATACGCGAAGGAACTGTAGACGCTTTAGTGATCTCCGGAAAATTAGGAGAAAAAATATTCACCTTGGTCAATGCTGATCAGCCATATCGATTATTGCTTGAAGGGATGAGTGAGGGCGCATTGACGATGACAGTCGATGGGTTGATCCTATTTTGCAATCAACGATTTGCAAAGATGGTCAAATCACCGCTCAACAGTGTTGTAGGTGGCAGTGTTTATAACTGGATTGCTCCCGAGAATCACAAAATTTTAGAGTCATTCTTAAAGGTTGAGTTACCTGAAAACCGTCGCGTGGAACTGGCCTTACTTGCCCAAGACGGGGAGCAGGTACCCATTCATCTATCGGTTAATAAATTAAAGTTAAGTGGCGAGACTGAGATTTACTGTTTGATTGCGACTGACCTCACTGAAGAGAAGCAACTAGAAGAAATGGTTGCCGCTAAACAGATGGCATTAGGCGCTTTAAAGGCCTCGACTGAACTTGAAGCGAGCTTAGAAGAATCCATTAAATCGATCGCCAATGCTGTGGAGTCCCGCGATGAATATACCGCCGGTCATATGAAGCGGGTGGGTCAATTGGCTCCCGCAATTGCAAGAGAACTTGGTCTTCCTGAAGATGCGATCCACGGTATTGCATTGGCTGCAACGATTCATGATGTGGGGAAGATCTCAATTCCCGTTGAAATTCTGACTAAACCTGGGAAACTGAGCAAGGTTGAGTTCATGTTGATTCAAACCCATGCTGAGGCAGGGTATGACATAGTCAAGAATATTAAATTCCCATGGCCTATTGCGCAGATGATTTTTCAGCACCATGAACGAATGGATGGCAGCGGTTACCCGCAGGGCTTGAAAGGCGAGGAGATTTTGCTTGGTGCGCGAATTATTGCAGTAGCCGATGTTATTGAGGCAATGTCAACGCATCGCCCTTATCGCTTCGTATTAGGAATCGATGCCGCGCTTGATGAAATTAAGCAACATCGTGGGACGCTCTATGATGAAAATGCGGTTAATGCTTGTCTGAGGCTTTTTTCAGAGAAGCGGTTTTCGTTTGCTTAATTTTCCCACTCTCTGTTGTAAATGAAGATTTCCGCGCCCCCAATTTTTCTAAAAAAGAATGCCAAATTCCATTGACGACCAAATTGCTCTCAATTTGAAGTTGAGCCAGCTAGCATTACACAATAAAGAAATTGTTGAAAAGGCTGCAAATTCTGTGGCTATTATTAATGAGCTTGCTGATGAGCTCATTAATGCCAATAAAGAACTTTTGTACTGGGGGGGAGAGGGGTAAACGTTCTTCTGAGTTGGTAATAGCTGAAGCAGAGAAAGCAAAACGAGCTGCCGAATTGGTTATTGCTAATGCCGAGAAAGCAAAACGGGTTGCTGAACTGGTCATTGCTGATGCGGATAAAGCCAAAAGATCGGCGGAGCTGGTGTTGGCAAATAAAGAGCTTCTCTTCCAAGGTGAAGAAAAAGAAAAACGAGCCGCCGAATTGATAAAGGCCAATGCCGAGGCGCTTTATGATCAGTTAACTTTATTGCCAAACCGTCGATTATTTATTGATCGGTTCGATCAAGTTTTTTTATCAAGCAAGCGAAATAAAACTCATACGGCCATAGTATTTTTGGATTTAGATAAGTTCAAATTGGTAAACGATAACTACGGACATGCGGTGGGCGATTTACTTTTAATTGAAGTTGCGAGGCGTATCAAAAAAGCTGTTCGCGATACCGACACCGTTGCTCGATTCGGTGGCGATGAATTTGCAGTTATTTTAAGCAATCTTAGTGCTGACAATAAGCTAGCGGTTACACAAGTAATGGCGATTGGCGAAAAGATCCGCAGTAGCATTGCAATGCCAGTCACGATTGAGAAGGGTGGCACGGCATTCACGATTTCCCCCCAGTGCACGGCAAGCATCGGCATTAACATTTTTTTATACACCTTGGGTGAGCCAAAGATTATTTTTGAAAATATGCTTGCCCTTTCGGATGCGGCAATGTATCAGGTTAAAAAAGCGGGTGGCAATCAAGTCTATTTTGACGAAAAAAAATTATGACGATTCGTATCACTTCGAACTTATGCTTAATTGATTGAATATACTAATAACTAGAATCTATAAAAAGAGGGCTAGATGACTGATCCACAAATTAAAAATTTCATAACAACTTTACAAGAGAAAATTAAATTACTGACCTCTGAAATTGATATGTTGCAATTGCAGGCACTTGATGCCAATAAGAAGGCCAAAATATTGGCAGAGCTTACTAAAGCGGTAGCTCAAGATGCAAACACAGAATCACAGGCCAATGAAAACCTTGCCTTACTTGCCTATATTGCTGCGAAATCATCCCATATGGCCGCCCGGAGTAAGAACGATATAGACTGGATCATGTTGGCTGAAAAAGCAGACGCTGCTGCAAAAGATGTTTATGACTTTGCTGTCAAGCAACAGAAAGTTAATGAAGCAAAAGCAAATTATGGCTGATTACTTCCGAAAAATTTTCGGTCACTATGGGGCTGTAATGGGTCGATTAGAGCCTGCCGCTTGAATGTAGGGTTAAGTCTGCTTTGTGATCAGAAGCAGTCTATCTCAGTCCTGACGCTGTGGTGTCGGTTTAACCGATTCTAAATAATTCAGGTCGTCCAAACTTAAATCTGAAATTAAGCTATCAAGTGTCACTTAACGAGACACTTGTTATGAATAATTTATCGCTGTTATTTGCCTCCACCACCACCGAACCCGAGCCACTAAAACTACTTGATGGTCTTCTGACCCTATATAAAAGACCTAATAGCCATCAATGGCAATGCCGCTTTAAGTTATCTACAGGTGCTTGGCATTGCGCCAGTACTGGTTCAGACCAAGTAGCTGAAGCCACGACCCAAGCCATAGCTATATACGAAACAGTTAAGGTCAAACTAGCCAGTGATTTAGCCATTAAGACCCGAACCTTTCGCCAATTGGCTACGCAAGAGCTAGCCGCTGCTGCCAGAGTGGTGCAGGCCAATCCCAATAAGCGCACTCATGTGGATTACATCCATATCTATACCAAGTATCTAATCCCGTTCTTTGGTAATTATCAAATCAATGACATTACCCAGGAGATGGTAGATGACTATGTGGCTTGGCGAATCTCCAAGATGGGTAAAAATCCCAAGACCTACACCCAAAGACGCCACGCGGGTCTATATAAGCGAGTGATTGAACGAGCTAGGGATCAGGGGTTAATTCACCGGCATAGAACCATCCCCTTATTGGAGGTAAGTGCCGATAGGGCGGAGATTAGACCAGCCTTTAATCAGCAGGAAGTCAACTACTTGCTGGAATACATGCGAGACTGGGAGCGCTTTGGACGTAATCAACGCAGTAATCATATGCGAAGACTGTGCCGAGTCTATGTAGAGTTTTTGTTAGGAACGGGTATA
>CAIYZI010000353.1 GCA_903930665.1 uncultured beta proteobacterium | reverse complement strand
CAGAGCATTTAATTGTTCAAGTAATTGAACATAAAAACGGCGGCTGGGATTTGAACCCAAAAAAAGAGGTTAAGGTGACGCACATTCCGACTGGATTAAGTGCTTCTTGTATGGATGATCGTAGCGAGCATCGCAATTGCTACTTAGCAAAAGAAAAGCTCGCACAATTACTTCTACAAGCATCGATAAATACACCCATTGATGCCAAGGTAGGTGAAGTTTATGAAACTCGCAATGGTGGTACAGCAACGGTTACTAGCTTGATCGGTGACGGCTATAGATGTGAGCATACCAATGGCATGAACTATTGGCATAACGCGCAAGGCATTGCGAATTTAGGTGATATTAGAAACAGAAACAATCTTGAGCCAACTGAATTTGATTTGGTAAAGCCTTTGATCTACTCGGGTGAAAAGGCGCAGAAGGGTGCTGGTGCGACCATGGAAGATCTTGCTGATGCTGCCGGAATACTTGTGGCACATGGTCATGATGAACTGGGTAAGAGGCTGCTTGCTTATTCAGAGTTGATAAATCAATGCAATCAGCCATTGAGTGCAAATCAGGTTGTAAGCAAATCTGAAATTATGTCCATTCTTCAAGATGCCAATAGCGCTCCTGTAGGAAAACCAATTTATGAAAGTCATGCCGAATATGAAAAATTGGTGAAGATCATTTTAAGCGCATTGAGATATCGAGGTAACTTCAACCTTGGCTTAAAAGATTCTACTCAAGCATTAAAAGATGCCGAGGTTCACAAATGACTAACAATGTGAATAGATCTTGGTCGGTGTTTGAAGGATACGATCCTAACGACCCACGATACACAGTAGAGGCGAACGGTTCAACCCTTGCGTATATCCGACCTGGTATATCAAACCCAAACCCTAAAGAAGTTGCCACTTTGATGGCCGCTGCACCTAAGTTACTAGCAGCCCTTATAGATTGCCGTGAAGCGCTCCGTCGAGCTGGGGCAACTGGCGAGCTTAAGGTTGTGGATGCTGCCATCGCTAAAGCTAGAGATGAAGCAGCAAAGGAACAATTATGAGCTTATTTGATGATTTATCTATGTTTGTCGGGCATGTTGTCTTGTGGGGTTTTTTGGCATTTACTGGGTTGTTTTTAGGATACTTTTTGTTATGCGCTGCTATAGCTGCGTTGGCATGGTTATTTAAAAGGTTTGACGAAGGTCATTTATATATTCAAAACTTAATTTGTAAAGCTCCAAAGAAAGCGAATGAGAAATGAAAGCACGAATTGACTATTACTGTAAGCCAGCCAAGAAAAATGCTGATTACGAGCTAGAGAATATTTATCTCGAAGTCGATTTGCCTTTTGTGCCGTTGGTTGGGACTTTTATCAAATTTACACCAAAGGGTGATTACATTGAAGTTGTAGATATCTATCTAGATCTAAGCGTTCCTGACAGCAGCCTCATAGTGGGTGTTGAAGAGCCAGAAGGTATGAAGTTGTGGACGTGGGAAGCAATGAGGGCTGAAGGGTGGAAAAAATGACCACAATAAATCAAATTCGCTTTGTTGATCTTAAGGCCCCGGTTCAATTTGATCGGCATGGTCGTATGCAGTATCACCCAGAGATTCATGCAAGACATGGGAAGCCGTGGACAACACACGAGCAGAAGTACTTGATTGATTTTTATTATGTCATCGGAAACACGCAAATGTCGTTTGATCTAGAAAGACCAATGACTGCAATTGCGCAGAAGGTGTGCTATTTGAGAAAAATTGGCTTATTGGTGCGCCCTAAACATGTGAAGAATCACTCGAGAATGAGGCCGAGCACCCGTGAAGGCCGGACGATAGTGGAGCAAGTATGATTTCCTGTAGAAATTGTAAGCATCTTTATTGGGTTTATTGCTCTGGTGAAATCATTACCTGTAAAAGAAAGCCGCCCAAAACCAAAGAAACGATTGAGGGTTTGCGAAGGGGAGAAGTTTGGCTTGAGTCTTTTGTAAACGATGAGGCAGGTTTTTCAAAAGAACATATGCAGGAGTGCGTCAAATTACTCCGCACTATTCCAGCATTAGAAGATGAGATTGAGAGGTTGAAAAAGGCAATTAACGAAGCGCTTGGCTGGGTTGTGTGCGGGACAGTGAGAAGCCTTTTACAGATATTGATATTTACGGGGAAATGGTTTCAATACGGCTTACAGGTTTGTGTTTGCTTGCGGAAGCGGTTGGGAAAAGAGGAACTTAACAATGAATGTAAATGAGCCAAGCCCATTATCTTTTGCAGACAAACTGACATTGCCAAAAGTAGAAGATTCTATGACTGCGGAGCAAAAGTATTGGTACAACAAAGGGCATGAAGATGGTCTTGCTTTAACTGCCTATAACAAACCAAGAGTAGAGGCGCTAGAGTCTGAGATTGAGGCGTTGAAAGCAAAACTAGAAAAGACTGATGCTTTTATTGACCAAGCATATTGCAATGGTGCGGCAGCAGGTTTTAACTGCGATACGCACGAAGAATTAGCAAAAATTAGAGAGTCAAGAAGTGGATATTTAGCCGAGCTGAAGAGGGTAAAATCGTGATTGATAATCTTAAAAAATTAGCAATAGAATCCGGCGCCGTAACATGGAGTCGCCCACAAATGAGGGCTGTTACAGGACTTGCTTTTACTGATGAAGCATTGGCCTTTTTTGCCGCAGAGTTATCAAAGGCAAATTACTCTTTATTTCAAGAGGCGGTAAAGCGTATGGAGAAGTTAGAAAGGGACAAGGCGCTATTAACTGGGGTAAACAAGGATTTAGTGCAGGCAGCGCAAATGGCAATGAACGATTGTTGTGATCTTGTAGCAACAAAGGCTGGTAATGCCCTAGAGTTGGCGATAGCTAATGCGATTGCCGAGTAAGCTACTACCTAATTACTAAAATGACAAACCCAACAAATCCCACGGCAGACAAAATGCCAATTAAGCTATCAGGCGATCAATCTGCTGCCCTTGAAAAACTCAAAGATTTCATATTGAGTGAAGACCCCATTTTTGTGCTGAAGGGCTACGCTGGTACTGGCAAGACGACCATGCTTCATGAGTTATTG
>CAIYZI010000352.1 GCA_903930665.1 uncultured beta proteobacterium | reverse complement strand
CACCTGGAAGGTGAGACTCATGTGACGGGCATGCCGTTGATTTCAATAGGGAAAGCAACTATTTCTCACACCGAATTCACAGACTCAGATAATTAGTGCATAAAGAAATCGGAAAAAACACAAATAAGCATTCAAATTTATTACTATACTTTTCAAAACAATGAATTATCGGAATTTAAAATCTCAAGATGATGCAATATACGCAAACGCGTTGGTTATAGATGGTAATCCATCCATGCGATCTATCTTGACTGCACAGCTTAGGGAATTTGGCGTCAAGAAAGTCAGTCAATGTAGTCGTATAGTAGACGCACGTCGGTTGTTAGAGAATTACGTTTATGGCTTTGTTCTTTGTGACTTGAACTTTCCCAATGAAGCCACTACAGGACAAGCTTTATTAAATGATCTTCGAAGTAATAATCTCCTTCCATTTTCTACAGTTTTTATTATGATTACTGGAGAGTCATCTTACATTAACGTTGCAGAAGCTGCTGAATCAGCACTTGACAGTTATCTTCTCAAGCCACACAAGCCTGCGCATCTAATGGAGCGCCTTCAGGCAGCTCGATTGCGCAAGCTTTGCTTAAGCGACATATTCCACGCGATCGAAGAGCAAAATTTTGAGCTTGGCGCGAATTTGTGCGTTGAACGATTTAACGCTAAGGGGCAGTTTTGGTTGTATGCTGCACGTATTGGTGCAGAACTATTGTTGCGTGTAGACCGTCCGCTGGAGGCTAAAAAGCTTTATGAAGCTGTTATTCAGGCAAAAACTTTACCCTGGGCCAAGCTTGGGGTAGCGCGCTCCATGCTGGCTCAAGGTGAGAACGCTGCGGCTCTAACTGTTTTAGAAAAATTGGTTAATGACGATCCTAATTATGCCGACGGTTACGATCTAATTGGACGAGCTCAGTTTAATTTAGGCAGATATGATGAAGCACTTGCTACTTATAAAATAGCTAGCACTCTTACGCCTGCTTCTATTAGTCGTTTGCAAAGTACAGGCATGATGCTTTTTTATGATGGAAAATATGAAGAGTCCGAATTCAATTTGAATCGTGCTGCTTTATTGGGCCGTAATTCGATTATGTTCGACTGTCAGTCACTGGTATTGTTAGCATTTATAAATTTTGATAATTGTAGCAGCAAAGGTATTTTACGTTGTCTGTACGATTTTGAACATATTCTGAATCGTAAAGTTAGTAATGATCGAGAGCAACGTTTGGTCCGATTTGTTCAGATGATTTACACCTTACACCAGCGTCAAATTGCTCCAGTGGTAGAGTTAGTTTCTGAAATGATTAAAGAAATAATGCTTCCAGAGTTCGACTTTGAAGCTGCAGCAGATCTAATTGGCCTTTTGTCTCGTCTTGCCACGAGAGGGATCAAGATTGAAGGCGATAGCGTAACTGTAGATTACCTTGGTGCTAGATTTTGCTCTAGTAAGGCAATGGGTGAATTGCTGGCAAATGCAGCCTTGGCGCATCCACAGTACCAAGCGCAGATTCATGCCGGTAGTTTTAGAGTTCAGCAATATTTAGACTCTGCTATATCGCAAAGCCTCGAGGGCCGGCATTTAGTTGCTGTACAAGAGTTAATCTTCCACGCTGAAGAAACTCTGAACAATAAGTTCCTTGAGTCCGCCAGCGGGGTTTTAAACCGTTACGGCGCAATTATGGGAGATATAACGGTATGGCACGAAAAGTTAGCAGCCTTGCGGAATCGTTGCGGAAAGTCAATAAACTCTGCTGCATTGGGCGAAAGGCATCGTGAAAGTGGTGCACTGAAGTTAAGACTTGGTAGCAGAAGTTCAAAGAAGTTGCAGTTACTTCCCTCCGCTAGTGAGGAGTTTCAAACTCAATAGAAATATACCTTTCCAAATCTTCATTGATATTACGTTTAATTAAAATGAATGCTCTATAGTGAACGACGATATACGCGAATTACCAGATGTCTACCCTTCCAATTGACCTGCCTAGGGAATTTCGGACCAATCGAAGCTTGAGAAAATGGTCTCTTCTGCAAGGAGAGACAGGAATGAAGCAGGGACGATTCAGTAACGAACAGATGGTTCGGATACTGCGTCATGCTGACCAGGACAGTGTCGCGGTGGTGGCCAAGCGCCATGGCGTAAGCGAGGCAACGATTTACATCTGGCGCAAGAAGTTCGGCAAGCTCGACACCGACGAGGTCAAACGCCTCAGGACGCTGGAATCAGAGAACGCCCGCTTGAAGAGGAT
>CAIYZI010000351.1 GCA_903930665.1 uncultured beta proteobacterium | reverse complement strand
GATATTGAGAGTTTTTTATGCGAAGAACTGAATATCGGAAAATTTGTCATCTAAGCCAAATTTGCGGCTGACATCATCGGTGTCAATTTTGAGTAATGTCTCTCAATCATGAGTGTAGAAGTACCCATTTGCCTAGCTAAGGTGTGTATATCAATACCTTCCGCTAGTGCAAATGTGGCATAGGTATGGCGAAGGCTATACAGACTACGATTGCGCCCTGCTACATCTTTGAGTAAATTGCAGTCTCTTAACAACCGCTCAAAAGTACCATTCAAACTATAGGGCTGTGAGCCATCTTCCATGACAAAGATTCTCCGGTTATAACCAGACTCTAGCAATTGGGCTAAATCCTCAAATGGCAAACCTTGAAAGGCAATTAATCGGTTAAGAGTTTCCATTACTGCGTGTTTGGCTATTAAGTATCTGGGACCTGTTTTGCCAGACACCCAAATCTTTAAATATCGTTGGCTACCGATGTAATGCCACTGCAAATGCTTCCAGCGTAGCGGCATAGTCTCGGTTCCCGTTCGAACTCCAGTAAAAAGCAAAAACTCCACATAAGATCTGCATAATTGCCGAATAGACCTGGTTCTGCCTCTATGCCCTGTCTGCTCCCAGGCAGGCATAAAGGCTAGTAGTTGAGCGATTTCTGTCTCACTAAATGCAGGTCTAGCCTCTCCTGGAGCACCTTGAATATCCAATAAGGGAATCGCCAAGTCTTTGGGAATAAGAGCTTGATTGCGAGCCCTCTCAACAATCCGGTTATAGGCGGCGCTATGGGTTCTTTTAGTACTAGCCATGGGATGCCGGCCCATCTGACTATCTCGCCAAGACTCAAATTCTTGAACTACCTGAGGTGTAATTTGGGTTAGTTGATAAGCGCCAAAAAATGGGATGAAATACTTATTAATGACAAAGGAATAGTCACGATATACGCTCTTTCCTTTACCTTCTTTGGCGGCAGTGGTTAAGGATTCGAGCTCCTCTGCTGCCAATTGCTTAAAAGTTTTCGATTTAAGACAGAGTTCTTGAGCAATTCTGGCCATAGATCGCTCATAGATCGCCACGGCAGACTGCTTAGCCACTTCTATATCAGCATGACCAGTGCTCACGGAGTGCCATTGGGCATTAGGCAATTTAAAGCGACATTGCCATTGGTTGCTGCCAGACCTCTTAAAGAGACTCACCAATCCTTGGTGGATGGAGATTGCATCAGCAGATTGGGATGTACTGGATTTAAAGAAAAGCTGGTTAAGATTTTGCAAGCAAGCGTCACTTTTCCGGACGCTTGTAGCTTAACTTCGATTTTGAGTTTGGACGACCACTTTGATTGTCGGGTTAACCGACAATCTAGAAAATACAAAAAAATGTCTAAGAATTAATACTTAAGCGAGATCCAAAATAGACTCCTTAAAATCCTCTTTATTCGAAAGGATTTGCGTAGGTCTTATCCCCGCAACAGCAGATACCCGCTCACCCCAACGATTAAATGGATAGTAATCCCAAATAGCCTGATGTTGCACAGCCCAGTTATCCCATATCACTACAGTATTGGGCTGCCATTGGACGCGAAACTGAAATGCCTGACTGGTCTCGATGTGCCGATTCAATAACTCCAAAATGGCATTACTCTCATTGCGAACCAATTCGATGATTTTTGTCGTAAATCCCCGGTTAATAAATAAGTGCTTACGACCAGTAATGGGATGAGTAAAAACCACAGGATGAATGGAGGTGGAAAACTTTTGACCTAGTGCAGGTTCCTCCCCATACCCATTCGTCCAGCCTTCTTGACCAGAATGTTCAGCCGTTAAACCTAGAAGCAATTGCTTTAAGGGGGTAGACAACGATTCATATGCAAGATGGGTATTCGCAAATGCCGTATCACCCCCACCACCTTCGGGAAGTTTTGTAACCCGTAAGATTGATTGGGTAATTGGCGTTTCATCACAAGAAACATCGTTATGCCAAACTTCACCGGCAGTAAAACGACTATCTTTGCCCGTTTTCCAGGCCAATACTTCTGGATCGCCTCCAGGAGCTCTAATGGCCGCACTTACGTGACGATGTAATGAGCCAAATTTTGACCCAAATCTTTTATGATCTTCAGAGGTGATGTTTTGATCTCGGAATACCAGCACTTGATACTCTGCCAACGCTTTTCTGACTTCGGAAAACTGATCGGCACTCAATCCCTCAGACAAATCAACACCTGAAATTTCAGCACCGCCCGCTCTGGAGATGGGTTTAACTTGAATAGTCTTAAATACTGGCTGTTGACGGGTATTCCATGCCTCATAAGCTAACTTATCATTGTAATCACGGTAAAAACTCATTTTGATTCTCCCTTATTAATGCGTACTACCTAGAAGTTGATCTAATAACTGCTTTTCAATTTCAACAAACTTTTGTGAAGCGCGTTCTCTTGGTCTTGGTAAATCAACCTCTAGGTTCAAAGCAATAGCACCATCCTCAATCAAAATAATGCGATCAGCCAAAGCGATTGCCTCAGAGACATCATGGGTTACCAATAAGGCTGTAAATTTATTTTGACTCCACAGTGACTCAATAAGTTGGTGCATTTCAATTCGAGTTAGTGCATCCAAAGCGCCGAGCGGTTCATCTAATAACAAGAGTTTAGGTTTGTGAACCAAAGCTCTTGCAAGAGATACTCGCTGTTTTTGACCCCCAGAAAGGCGCGCCGGCCATTCATCAGCTCGATCACTTAGCCCTACTGCCTGAAGAACATCCTTTGCTTGCTGTAATATGCCGGCACTTAAGCCAAGCGCAATATTCTGAATTACCTTCTTCCATGGCAATAAACG
>CAIYZI010000350.1 GCA_903930665.1 uncultured beta proteobacterium | reverse complement strand
GCGTCTAGTTACACAAGAAATTGTTGGTGAGCTTAAGAGCCAGGGTTTCAATATTACTCATTCGGCTCTGCAAGCATACCTACAAGGAAATGTACGGGGTAGTGATATCCGTAACTGGAGTTCAAGAGACGGCAAAAGCCATGTTGACAGCTTATTAGATGAGTTTCGTAAGATGCGCGCTCGCTTGCATGAACGCTATTCGCGAATCATGAGTAAGCCAATGAAAGACACAATCAATGACTGGTATATCAAGTGCGAAATCAAAGGTAACGCCAAAGAGAAGCAATTAGCCGACATTATTGGCAAGCACTACTCAACCGTATTTAAGTGGCAAAGCGAAAACAGACTGCCTCGTTCTGCGCACCAACTTAATATGTTTCAGGAGAGGGTTGATAACTACGCCAAAAAATTAAAATCGTCAACAGAGGCACCTATTAATGCAGATGCCTACCGCGCTCCAACGGATGCAATGGAGCTTCTGAAAAGAGTTAAACCGGAGTTGGCGGCGGCCATTAAACGTAAAGAAGGGTAAATAACCTGCAATCGCAGGTTATTTATTGGGGGGTCTGGTTGCCATCAGGTGTTCATTTAGATCTTTACCGTTAAAGTCAAACAGGTAGCATTTAATATTGTTTGCTGCCAATTGCTCTTGCAAGAGGGCGGTTTGCTTTAGTCCAGCTTCATCATGATCAAGAGCAAGGATGATTTGGCTGTATTGGTGAAACCATTCCACTTTAGATTTTTGAACCCCAGGAATGCCAATAATATTGCCTTTTAATCCCAACTCATAAGCAGACAACATATCAATAGGGCCTTCACATACAAGTGCATAGTCGCGCTTTTGATCTAAGAAGTAGTAATGAGAACCAAGGCCATAGCAAATGGTTTTAGACTCGCCTTCTCTAGCGGGTTTTATTAAACGGAATTCAGCGGCGCATTGGTCGTTAGAAATAAACACTAACGGACGATAGGCAATGGATGCAAAGTCTTTATCAGGCTTAACAAGTCCGGCAGCGCGTAATCTTTCGATACCTAAAGACTCTTTAAGCCAAATATAGTTTGCCCTACTGTTATCGTGCGGTAAAAAGCGCATAAACCCTCGATTGATTGCAAACTCAATAGCCTTATCTCCAATTCCTCTGCTGTGCAGATATTCGATGTGACTTGCATGTGGAATGCGACCGTGGGAAAAGATATAGGCGATGCACCCTAATAAAGCCTTATTGGGTAATGGCGGTGCATGAGTCTTGGGTGCAACCTTTGGCACTTCTGAACGAGAGGCCAAAGAATCGTTTTGACCAAGCAATAAATTAACGGCATTCTTGGCCGTAGTTTTGAAATGTAAGGCGGCAGCTTCAATCACATCACCTTTGGCCCCGCATTTAAAGCATGTGAAATATCCATTTCTAATCGAGACTTTGTTATTGTCATTGGAGGGTCCGCATTCAGGGCAAATAGAATAGCGACCAGCACTCTTGCCGGGGGCAGTGCCTAACCAGTTCTCAAAAAAATACTCAATTGAGATTCTTCTTTTTGCCTCTTGAAAATCATTTAATTTCATTAGTCGTCATCCAAAATAGATCGTCTATTGGTCGGTGGAATAACCCGCTGAACTACCGTGGTTTCAACGGAGTGTTCTTGTTTGGGTGCTTTTTGTTCGGCGGTCACTTGAATAGCTTCAGGCTTGCTTACTTCTATGGGCGCTAAGGCTGGTGCAGGCTGAATAAATTCTTGCAAAGGGGCGGGGGAGGGGGCGGCAATAGAAATTACAGGCTCGACACCTAAACTCTCTTTTGCTTTAGCCCCCAACAAGTTTGCTTGAGTCTGCTTGTTGGCGCACTCATTGTTAGATTCCAATAGCAAGCGCTCAAACTCTGGAAGCACCGCCTCAATTCCACGCATATGAATAAAAGTGTGAACCGAAGGATGTTTAAAGAAATCGACTGTCCAATTAAATCGCTGCTCTTGTTTCCACTCCCGCTTTTTTGGCGGTCTGCCGGGTTTTTTAACTTGACTCATTATTTGTGTAACTCGATTAAGCCGCGACGAACATACCCCTCTGCAACTGCAAAGCGTGCTTCAGGAATAATCTCTGCCCGTGGAAATTCAGACTTAATGGCATCAATAACTAATGAGGCCCCACCGCCAGCTACAAGCAACCCATCTAATCTGCGGCGAGAGAAAACCTCTTTAGCGGTACTGAGAGTTTCTTGAATAAGATCAGAGCTGGCTTTTTTAACGAGATGAGAAACATCACGACCCTCTAGTTTTTTCATCATCAAAGCCTCAGCAGTGCTTGGCAAGTCGTTATAAAAACCGTTGCTGGCAAGTAATTCTTGCAGGGCTGCAAAGGTAGAGCTGACGCCTGAGGTTGAGTTCGTAGCAGAATCAATGCCATAAATACCAGAAAGAATTGTGAAGTCGGTAGTTAGATGGCCAACCTCAATCACACCATACAAACTAGCCGGAGTTTCCTTTTCTACAATTTCACCATCAACAACAACCTCTTCAATTGTGGATTCTTGGCGGTAATTAGTGTTGTAGGAGCCATCCTCATTGAATAATGCATGGAACACAATGGCGTCAGCCTGGGTAGCGCTTTTTACAATCTTCAAAACTTCTCCAACTTGAAGTTCTGGCTCAATGGCTTCTCTGGTTAAGCGCTCTAATTCATTGCGATCCTCTGTTGAGGAGGCGGCGGGAAGCCCAACCACAACAACTATCAAGCCTGGAGTAGGGGTCATTTTTGGACGTAGTTTCTTAAAGGCTCCTTTTGTGAGGGCTTGATACTGAGTTGGGAGCGTTCTAAACCAATCGTAATGAACTCCAACATAGGAAGTTGGATTGTTTTGCTCTTGAACCGTAGCTCCAATAAAAAAGCGTTGCCCATTAATGTCAACAGTATCGGTTAAGGCCTTTTGCGCAGCAAACTCCTCCTTGAGTTGATGCCACTGAGATACCAAGGTAGGAAAGCTAATTTTGTGTCTAGTGACATCTTTATCCATAACAGATGCCAATACAGCCTTTATGCGAGAGTGACCTAAATCTAGACCCACAACGGCTTTAAGAGGGGTGCGACCAAATGTATTCATGTTTGTCCTATGTAATTTATTGATATGTTTAAATTCTTATAACATGAAGAATAAGAGAGAATGAAATACAAAGTCAATCATCTTTTATTAAATTATTTGTGTTAATTATTGTTTTTATGCCGCTTTTCTATATCCCGTATGATTTATAGGGTTTGTGTAAATTAATTAAAAAGCATTGAAAAAGCAGCTTGTAGTTTATTTACACAAACTAAACAGAATGGGTTGACAGGTAATATATGGGCGTTGTTATAATGTTTTCAACGGTAGGCGTATGAAACCGGTGTGGGTAATAACCAAATAAGGAGATTTACCAGCAACCTATCACCAATGCGCCTAATTATCGACTTGCAGCAACAAGGCGATAAACACAAGCCTCTTACCTTCTTGGT
>CAIYZI010000349.1 GCA_903930665.1 uncultured beta proteobacterium | reverse complement strand
TCTAGATGTGCGTCAGACTCGTAACCAAGACCATGGCGAGTTTGCAGAAATTCCTTGATTGTGTCTGTGAAGGTGTTGAGAGTGCGGGCAAGCACATCCTCGTAGCTGTCACCAGGCATGCGGACCTTGTGCGGAAACCAAGCGAGGGTGTCGGACACGCGATAGGCTGACGTAGGAAGTAGCCATGTGTTCCAGCAGCGATAGTGTTTAATGGCTGGCCCAAGGTAAAAGCCTTTTACACCGTGCGGTGCCCATGTGCCGCGCTCATTGGGCTTGTCGTGAACCACAACGCGTATGCCATAGGGCGCAATAGGGTGTGCATTAAAATCATATCGTTTACCATGCATGCCTTCATAAGCGGACTTGCTGGGTTCGGGCGTGTACCGCCGAAGATGATTGAGGGTTATTTCCATCTGCTCGATGCCGTCGGCCCAGAGGTCGCCGGGACACGTGGGGTCGGCGGTGGCAAGAGTAGAGATGATGTGATTTTTAGCAGAGCGGATTGCGCGTTCCGCCTTGAGAGAGCGATGATTTCCCGGTGGGACATACTGAAAGTCGATGTTCTCCTTATGCAGAAACTGTTCCAGGGCTGCCGACGTTTCGTTATCCAGGCGCTGGAAGCGTGGACTTTGACCCAGTTTGCGATAAAAAGCTAACATGGACGTGTATGCCTTGATGTAACTGCCAGAGGTGCGACCTGGCATGAGCTCGAAGTGGATGTAGCCATGCATGACCGAGACAAGAACGTAGCTATCTCCATGACGAGACGTGATAGGGAAGCGGCCAGTGAGATCGGAATGATTGACAAAGTCTGCGAGAGGAAAAATTTTGACGAATACTTCCGGGGACGCGGGTGCTGGCTGCATATTATCCACCGGTGCGGTCGTCGATACCTTTGTCGAACGCTGGCCCTGACGTGTCTGGTCGAGATGCCCGAATGCCGTTGCTTCGGTAATAGGCGGGTGTTTCGCGATCAGAGCAGCCGTGAGACGGGGCAGACTGATGTAGCCGCGACGCACTGCCATTATGAAGGACGATACCGGTGGAGAGCCGAACACAGCGTGCATGAAGGCGACATAGTTGGAGTCAGATTCTGGATACATGGTTGCTCCAGCAAAGGCGAGAGTGGGTCCTTCGGCTGAATCAGCAGGCGGGCCTAACGCTGCAAAGGCAGAGAGCGTAGGTGCATCAGTCACAAGATCAGCGGGAAACTGGACCATCCACAGGCGGGCAGTGGGCTCTTTCGTGTCGCTCATAATTATGGTTCCGTCCTTGGTGACAGTGAGGGCAGTCTTGGTCAGCTGTATCTCACAGTCCTGATTTGCGAGATCGGAGAATGCCAGCAACGAGTGATCTAGGTCCTCATCTGAGTAGATGTGGACAGGCACCGTCAATGGAGGCACGTTAATGTGCCCAGCCGCAACAGGGTGAATGACTGCGCCATTGGGCATGGCGACGGGGAGATTTGGCTTGCTATCGGTGATGGTGGCGAGATGGGCGTCACTGGCGCGCAGTATAGTGTTTGTGCAGCCACTATCACCAATGAGTACTGTGGAGGAAACAGGCTTTGACGAGAGTGTCTGGTTAAACTTTACAAAATTGGCCCCGCCCAATCTTTTCTTCCCCTGCTTCATCTGAATGGGCGCCTTGGCAACGTGTTGGCGTGAGGTCGCTTCCAGATGAGCAGGAGAGTAGAGATCGGGGCGGTGGCGCATACATATACAATCTATTCCGTTATGGCCACATTTCCCGTGGAAATAGCAGTAGCGCGGGGTGCTTTTCGGATGGTGACGACCAGCAGACGTGTGGGCAGGCTTGGGAACTGAGGGGAGACCGGTTAGTGAGCCCCCCTGTGCCGCTAGCGTTAGCGTAGCAGAGTTCAAGCCCAGCTTGACGAAGGCAGCACGCACGGCATCTGCGATGATGGCGTTATCAATAGTGGTGTCGGCAGCGTGCGCGGCATGATTAGTCTGAGCTGTGATGCCGTTATTGCCAAGGGAGAAGCTACGACCATAAGATAATTGACAGCGCACATGGGCCACGAGCAGGTCGAATGTGTGCAACTCGAAAAAAGGATGACGAATAGGGAACGTATTGTTGGCATATTCGAAGTCCAACCGTCCAGCAAGAATGGC
>CAIYZI010000348.1 GCA_903930665.1 uncultured beta proteobacterium | reverse complement strand
CGTCAAACTCTGACTTAGATAATGGGGCCCAAACAAAATCAAAGCCCTTCAAGTTAGTTTGGCCATGGTGAACAACGTTATGACCTACATCCCAGAGGCTATAGGGTGTCAGAGATGGCAAGAAGGCAATACGACCCAAAACCTTATTTAGTTCACGGTTAGGGGTAAAACTTTGGTGGCAAGCGTCGTGACCCAAAATAAAAATTCGACCTGTGACAAAGCCGGCAACTACGCCAAACAGAATCTTCAGCAGAATACTTTCAACAAAAACTGTTCCCGCAATGCATCCAAGCCAGAGCATGGCATCAATTACTAATAACAGCAAAGCTTTTCCTGTCTCGCCTTGTGCCATAGGAATCAGCCAGCTACGAATAATTTTTCGATGCGGCAATGGCAACTCAGGAGCCAAAGGATTGGCCAAAGAGGGTTCGGACAGGGAGGTATTGAGATGGCTTGACATAATAAGAACCAATAAGTTAGGTGCAAATGATAGTCTTTTCCGTGATTTTATGCATGATGTAGGTCAAAAAAACCCTAGATTTGGTGCGCCCGGTAGGAATCGAACCTACGACCCTTGGCTTCGGAGGCCAATACTCTATCCACTGAGCTACGGGCGCTAGAAAAAACCGATAACCTGACTATTGTAAGTGTCTATAGGCTAAGCTCTAGCTATAATGGCCACGAACCACACCTAAACCTCATTAAACACTAAAAGCCCTATGAGCAACGAGCACGGAAATCTAATTAAATCCCCTAAACAGCTGATTATTATGGTGTTTGCAAGCTTCTTTGTGCCATTAATCATTATTTTGTTGTTGATGGTTTTTGTGAACAATGGAAAGCGTGGCGAGACAACGGCCTCGACAGAGCAACTTATTGCCCCCGTGGCAAAGCTGAATTTTAAAGATGCTAGCGGCCCACATGAGGTCCAAACTGGTGAGCAAGTGTACAAAGCGGTCTGTTCAGCCTGCCACGCCACAGGCGCAGCAGGAGCGCCAAAGTTTGGTGATACGGCTGCATGGGCTCCGCGTATTGCTAAAGGCTATGACGCGCTGATGACGTCTGTACTAAAGGGTAAAAATGCGATGCCGGCTCGCGGTGGATCAAACCCAGCAGACGTTAGCGATTACGAGTTAGGGCGTGCCGTTGTTTATATGACGGCTGCAGCCGGCGGTAAGTTCCCAGAGCCCAAGGCCCCTGCTGCTACCCCCGAAGCTAAATAGAAATTATTAGCAGAGTAAAAGGCTGGCTTATATGCCAGCCTTTTTATTTCTTGTTTGCAGTTTTTACTTCTAATGCAATTTGATAGGCCTCTTTTTTTGAGAGCTTTAATGTTTGCGATAGAACTGCTGCGATTTCCTTGCTGCCCAGATAGGGTTCTAGGGCATGAGCCCATAGTAGTAGTTCGCTATGGTCAACTCTTTCTTCTGTATTGAGGGGTCGTCCAGCGACAAGAATGATGAATTCGCCTTTCAGACTTTCAGCATTTTCAAGCCAATGCGGTATATCGGCCGCTTTGAGAGACACAATTTGCTCGAATTTTTTTGTGAGCTCTCGACCCAGCAAAATTTGATGTTCTGTGTCTAAGGCCTTTGCAAGCAGTAGTAAGGTTTCACGTATATGGTGTGGTGATTCAAAAAAGATGCTGGTTTTATGGCTAGTGGTGAGCTCTTGAATGAGCGCATCACGATCTTTAACTTTATTTGGCCAAAAGCCTAAAAATTGAAATCGACCTTCTGAATTCAGCATTACCGAGCCAGCAACAGAAATGGCGGAGGATACAGCGCTCGCCCCGGGTATGGGAATCACGCGAAAGCCCGCCTTTTGAACCTCATTAACCAATCGAGCGCCAGGGTCGGATACACCTGGAGTTCCAGCATCAGATATATAGGCCCATCGCTCATTCTGAGCAAGGCGTTGAATAACCGCTTGGGCGCCTGCAATTTCATTGTGTTCGTGTAAGGCCATGCATTTCTTATGAATGCCAAATTGCTGCAGCAATGCAACGCTATGACGGGTATCTTCACAGGCAATGCCATCAACGGCATTGAGGACATGGAGTGCGCGCAGCGTGATATCCCCCAAATTACCAATTGGTGTCGCAACCATATAGAGCGCTCCAACAGGTAAATCCTGTTGTTGGAGGAAGTTGAAAGAGCTTAATTCCATGGGGATATTTTTATGAGCCTAATTGATGAATTAGTAAGAGCATACGTTCGTTTCGGTTTAGTGGGCGGCATCCAGTAGGGCTCTTGCTTTGGCGCATAATATTGTTATGGATAAAGATACGATTGAGCGCCTCCGTGCGCGTGCCTCACAACACTTCTTGGATAGTATTGCAGTTAAGCAAGAAGCAGAAAAAATTCTTCCGGAAGCGGTGGCATATGGCGTGCTTGCAATGGTCGAGTGTTTGCGCAATGGTGGCAAGATTATGGCGTGTGGCAATGGAGGATCGGCTGCGGACGCACAACATTTTGCTGCAGAGTTAATTGGCCGCTTTGAGCGTGAACGCCAAGAATTAGCTGCCATTGCACTGACTACTGATACCTCGATATTGACTGCCGTTGGAAATGACTATAGTTATGATGAGATTTTTAGCAAGCAAGTTCGGGGTCTTGGAAAAAAAGGCGACATACTAATTGCAATCTCTACATCTGGTAATTCTAAAAACGTAATTAAGGCTATAGAAGCGGCCAAAAAGTTGGGCATCAAAATCATCGCTCTTACTGGCAATGGAGGCGGAAAGATTGGCGGTCTATTGGGTAAAGATGACATACATCTCTGTGCCCCGTCAACACGCACTGCTCGCATACAAGAAACCCATTTAGTTTTATTGCACGGATTGTGTGATG
>CAIYZI010000347.1 GCA_903930665.1 uncultured beta proteobacterium | reverse complement strand
GTTGCCGTTAATCCAGGCAATTCAGGTGGCCCCTTATTAAATACTGCTGGTCAAGTCATTGGTATCAATTCCCAAATTTTTAGCCGTTCAGGCGGCTATATGGGTATCTCGTTTGCCATTCCGATTGATGAAGCAATACATGTGGCTGATCAATTGCGTACTAACGGAAAGATGACTCGTGGACGTATTGGAGTTGCCTTAGGGGATATGACAAAAGAAGTCGCTGAAAGCTTGGGATTAGGCAAGCCTCGTGGTGCTTATGTGCGTAATGTGGAGCCTAGTGGGCCGGCTGCAATTGCTGGTATTGAGCCAGGAGATGTCATTCTGAGCTTTAATGGACATGAAATTTCCAAGCCTACAGATTTACCTAGAGTAGTTGGCGAAACCCGCCCAGGTGCTGTAGCAACAGTTCAGGTTTGGCGCAAGGGAGCTGCTCGGGATATTGCTGTAACCGTGGCAGATACAGAATCAGCCCAAGGCGTGGTAAAGAAGGCTGAGGCAGCAAGTCCGAGCGGTGGTGGTAGTACAAATGCTTTTGGCGTGACCGTTTCTGAGCTCTCAGATGCCCGTAAAAAGGAATTAAATATACGAGGTGGTGTTGAGGTTGTTGGCTTGGGGGATGGCCCTTTGGTGCGTTCTGGAGTTCGTCCAGGAGATGTCATCATTCGAGTTGCTGATGTGGATATCTCGGGCGTAAAGCAGTTTGAGTCTGTGGTGAAGGGTTTAGATGCCAATAAAGTTGTACCAGTCTTTGTCCGTCGTGCTGATAGCACCTTGGTGATCCCGATTAGGCCCAAATGAAGACCCAAATAAAGATCAAAACAAGCCCCATTTTGGGTATTTCATGGGCTCAGCTGCAGATCGGGCGCCACCCATTACAATCTCTCTAAGACGACTTTTTGCAGCGCATCATTGTGGTGCGTTCTGACAAGGCGTTTTTTGAATGACCTAATAAGACGCTATGGATTTAATCCGCAATTTCTCTATCATCGCCCACATCGATCACGGTAAATCCACGCTTGCCGATCGCATTATTCAACTATGCGGCGGCCTCTCTGATCGTGAGATGGAGGCTCAAGTTCTCGATTCGATGGATATCGAGCGCGAGCGCGGTATTACTATTAAAGCGCAGACAGCCGCGCTCAATTACAAAGCTAAAGACGGTAAGATTTATCACATCAATTTGATTGACACTCCAGGACATGTGGATTTCTCATACGAAGTGAGTCGTTCTTTGTCTGCCTGTGAAGGCGCCTTATTGGTAGTGGACGCAAGTCAAGGTGTTGAGGCACAAACAGTTGCCAACTGCTACATGGCTCTTGAGTTGGGTGTTGAGGTTGTACCAGTTTTAAATAAAATTGATTTACCTCAAGCCGATCCTGACCGTGCCAAAAAAGAAATTGAAGACGTCATTGGTATTGATGCATCAGATGCTGTGACTTGCTCAGCTAAAACAGGTTTGGGTGTTGCAGATGTCATTGAGGAAATGATTGCTCGTGTGCCTCCGCCAAAAGGAAGTGCAACGGATCCTTTGCAAGCCTTGATTATTGATTCGTGGTTTGATAACTACGTGGGCGTTGTGATGTTGGTGCGCGTAGTAAATGGCACCTTAAAGCCCAAAGAAAAAATTACTTTAATGGCAAATGGTTCAAGCCATTTAGTTGAGCATGTAGGCGTGTTTAGTCCTAAATCTGTTGATCGTCCAGAGTTATCGGCTGGTCAAGTGGGTTTTGTGATCGCTGGTATTAAAGAATTAAAAGCCGCTAAGGTGGGTGACACCGTTACGCATTCTCCTGGGCAGCAAGGGCGGATTCCTGCTACCGAACCCCTTCCTGGTTTTAAAGAGGTCAAACCACAAGTCTTTGCTGGCTTGTATCCCGTTGAGGCTAGTGAATATGATCAGCTGCGCGAATCTTTAGAGAAGCTTCAGTTAAACGATGCCTCGCTGCTCTATGAGCCAGAGGTATCGCAAGCTTTAGGTTTTGGATTCCGGTGCGGATTTTTAGGTTTGTTGCACATGGAGATTGTGCAAGAACGTTTAGAGCGTCAATATGGTATGAATCTCATCACCACTGCTCCAACGGTGGTGTATCAGGTAGAGCAATCTGATGGCTCGATCTTATTGGTCGATAACCCATCGAAGATGCCAGAGGCCAGCAAGATCAATACCATTCTTGAGCCTATCGTGACAGTCAATCTGTATATGCCGCAAGAGTATGTAGGTGCGATTATTACTCTGTGCGTTGGTAAGCGCGGTATTCAAATGGATATGAATTATCTTGGGCGCCAAGTGAAACTCACTTATGAGTTGCCTATGGCTGAGATTGTTTTGGACTTCTTTGACAAGATGAAATCCATCTCACGCGGCTATGCGTCCATGGACTATGAGTTCAAAGAATATCGTCCAGCTGATGTAGTGAAGGTGGATATCTTAATTAACGGTGAGCGCGTAGATGCTTTATCGGTAATCGTGCATCGTAGCAATAGCCAGCATCGTGGTCGTGAAGTAGTGGCAAAAATGCGCGGCATTATTCCGCGTCAGATGTTTGATGTTGCTATTCAGGCGGCAATTGGTAGCAATATCGTGGCTCGTGAAAACGTGAAGGCTCTGCGTAAGAACGTATTAGCAAAATGCTATGGCGGTGATATTTCTCGTAAACGTAAATTACTAGAAAAGCAAAAAGAAGGTAAGAAGCGTATGAAACAGGTGGGTAATGTAGAAATTCCACAAGAAGCCTTTTTAGCAATTTTGCAGGTGGATGATTAATGAATTTCGCTCTAATCCTTTTTGTTTTGGTGATTGTGTCTGGCATTGCATGGGTTGCTGACAGATTTCACTTTGCACCACAAAGGCGTTTAGCTGGCATCGATCGTATGCCCTTATGGCTAGAGTACACCGCTGGGTTTTTTCCAGTGATTTGCGCAGTATTTGTGCTTCGTTCATTTATTGTGGAGCCATTTAAGATTCCATCTGGATCGATGATTCCTACGTTGCAAATTGGCGATTTCATTTTGGTAAATAAATTTACCTATGGCATTCGTTTGCCGGTAATTAATCAGAAGGTGATTGATTTAGGTTCACCTAAACGTGGTGACGTTGTGGTGTTTCGTTATCCTCGCGATGAATCGGTTGATTACATTAAACGCATTGTCGGATTGCCAGGTGATGTTATTGAATATCAAAATAAGCGTTTGACAATTAATGGCCAGCCTCTGAAATACACAGGTGGAGATTCTTATCTTGATCCTGAAAATATGCGTTATGCCAAGGAATTTACTGAGACATTCCCATTAGATCTTGGAGGCAATCAGCATGAGATTTTGAATGATCCTGATCGCCCAGCAACCAATTTTCCAAGCGAACGTTTTCCTGGTGCCGAGAATTGTCAGTATCAAGTTACAGGTTTAACTTGCACGATTCCCGCGGGGCATTACTTTGCGATGGGTGATAACCGCGATAACAGTGCGGACTCACGTTATTGGGGTTTTGTGCCTGATAAAAATATCGTAGGCAAAGCATTCTTTGTTTGGTTGAACCTAGGCTCATTGGGCCGTATTGGCGGCTTCCAGTAATTTTATGAATGCCCGCGCCGTCATCGAGACCGCACCGCTCCAGGCACGCCTTGGGTATACATTCAAGAAAATTGAGCTTTTACATCAAGCATTGACACATCGTAGTCATAGCAAGAAAAACAATGAGCGTTTAGAGTTTTTGGGTGACTCGATTTTGAATTGTGTTGTTGCGGAAATGCTCTATGAGCGTTACTCCGATTTGGATGAAGGCGATCTTTCACGGGTTCGCGCTAATCTAGTTAAACAGCAAGCCCTTTATGAGATTGCTCAGACTCTATCTTTGTCTGACTATTTGCGCTTGGGTGAGGGTGAATTAAAAAGTGGTGGCTTTCGTCGTCCATCCATTTTGGCTGATACCTTGGAAGCGGTAACTGGTGCCATCTTTTTGGATGCGGGCTTTGATACTGCTAAAACTTGCCTGCGTAATCTTTACTCAATCATCTTGGCAAATGTTGATCCCAAGACTTTGGGCAAAGACGATAAGACTTTATTGCAAGAGTGTTTGCAGGGTTATCAATTGCCCTTGCCAACCTATAACGTTACTGGCACAAGCGGTGCTGCGCATAACCAGCAATTTGAAGTGGAATGCCTTATTCCGAGCTTAAAAGTTTCAGTCAAAGGTGAGGGCGCTTCTCGACGTGCCGCAGAACAAGCTGCAGCTAAGCTTGCTTTGGTGGCGGTCCCAAAGGCCTTGCCCCAAGAGTTACGCAAACCCAAAAAAACTCGGTCGGCTAAGAAGAAAGCAGCAAAAAAAGAGACGACCGAAGAGCAGT
Source organism: uncultured beta proteobacterium (assembly GCA_903930665.1). Classification (GTDB taxonomy): domain Bacteria; phylum Pseudomonadota; class Gammaproteobacteria; order Burkholderiales; family Burkholderiaceae; genus Polynucleobacter. The sequence goes on along the minus strand of CAIYZI010000347.1, from coordinate 6,328 downwards.
TAAATCTTAAGCTGAAGGGCTAATCGTGTTTAGATGCGGAACTATCGCCATTGTCGGGCGTCCCAATATGGGCAAATCAACATTATTGAATGCTTTGGTTGGACAGAAAATCAGCATTACTTCTCGCAAGGCTCAAACAACGCGCCACCGTATTTTGGGAATCCAGAATCGCGAAGAAGCGCAGTTTATTTTCATTGATACTCCAGGTTTTCAGACGCGCCTAGTCAATACCTTAAACAAGGCTTTAAATCGCACTGTCACCACGGCATTGCAAGACGTTAATGTAGCGTGTTTTGTGGTTGAGGCGGGTTACTTTGGAGAGGATGATAAGAAGGTTCTTCGCTTGCTACCAAATGATTTGCCAGTGGTCTTGGTATTAAACAAATTGGATTTATTTAATAGTCGTTTTCAGACGCCATCCGAACGCGACCAAGCTTTACTCAATTTCATGAAAGAAATGAGTCAGCCTTGGAGTGAGTTGGGTGGTCATGAAGATCAAAATAAGTGTGAGTTCGCTGAAATCGTTCCCATGAGCGCAAAGAGTCCTGGGGACATCCAAAGACTTTTAGATGTTTTAGAGGGCTATCTTCCAGAAGCTGAGGCTGTCTATGACGGGGATACCATAACCGATCGTAGCGAGCGCTTCTTGGCCGCTGAGATCTTGCGCGAAAAAGTCTTTCGTTTTACGGGCGAAGAATTGCCTTACACCAGCAGCGTGGTTATTGATCAGTTCAAAATGGATGGCAAGATGCGTCGTATTGCAGCTACTATTTTGGTCGATCGCGACAGTCATAAAGCCATGATCATTGGACAGAAGGGCGAGCGTCTGAAAAAGATTTCTACCGATGCGCGCATCGATATGGAAAAGCTATTTGATGGCAAAGTCTTTTTAGAGACTTGGGTCAAGGTCAAGCGTGGTTGGGCCGATGATCGTGCAGAACTTCGGGCACAAGGCCTAGAATAAAAATCTATGGCCTCGATTCGTGTAGCTGACGAACCTGCTTTTGTATTGCACAGCATTCCCTATAAAGAGACTAGCTTAATTCTGGATGTCTTTACACGGCAGCATGGTCGTATGGCTTTGATTGCTAAAGGGGCTAAACGCCCTCACTCTGTATTGCGGCCAGTTCTGCAACGCTTTCAGCCTTTATTGGTTTCTTGGAGCGGGAAATCTGAGTTGCGCACCCTAACTAAATCAGAGTGGGTTGGGGGTACTCCATCCTTGGTTGGCGATGCGCTGCTATGCGGTTTTTATCTGAATGAATTGCTCGTCAAATTTTTGGCTCGCGAAGATGAATATGAGCGTTTGTATGATCACTACACAGACACTATCTCAGCCCTATCAAATTTAGAGTTTTCATCTAAAGGTTTGGAAGAAATTTTGCGACCTTTTGAATTAACGCTTTTACAAGAAACAGGCTATGCAGCTGCCTTGGATCGTTGTGTTGAAACCAATGCTGCGCCTCTAGCGGAAGAAAAGTATGTGTATCAACCAGAGCGTGGTGTGAGGCCAGTTCAGTTTGATGACCCTGGGCATTGGCCCATTCTTAGTGGGCGTTCTTTATTGGCGATTGCGGTTGGCGATTTCTCGGATTTAGAAACCCTTGCGGAGAGTAAGCAGCTTATGCGTTTTCTTTTGGGTCTACACCTTCAAGATCAAGTCTTAACTACACGCCAGATTTTGATTGATCTTAAGAAAATCTAGTAATCTAGCGTGATGAGCACCTTTCCCAATCTTGAACTTGGTATTAATATAGACCACGTCGCCACCTTAAGAAATGCGCGAGGAACGGTTTATCCTGATCCCTTAAGGGCGGCACGCTTAGCGGAGGAAGCTGGGGCAGATTTAATTACCTTGCATTTGCGTGAAGATCGACGCCACATCAAGGATGCGGATTTATTGGCGCTACGTCCATTAATTCAGACGCGCATGAATTTGGAATGTGCAGTAACCCCTGAAATGCTCAACATTGCTTGCCAAGTAAAACCACATGATGTCTGCCTTGTGCCAGAAAAGCGCGCCGAAGTAACTACTGAGGGCGGCTTAGATGTTATTGGGCATTTTGATGCAGTCAAAGCAGCGGCTACCCAATTAAAAGACGCAGGTATTCGGGTATCCCTTTTTATTGATCCTGAAGAAAATCAAATTCAGGCGGCTAAAGATGTTGGTGCAACAGTCATTGAACTTCACACTGGAAAATATGCAGATCTTTCTGGCGCTGATCAAAAAATTGAGCTCGAACGAATTAGGCGAGCCGCTCAATTTGGTAAAAGTATTGGACTAAGAGTTAATGCAGGTCATGGTTTGCATGAAGGAAATGTCATGCCAGTTGCGGGTATTGCCGAGCTGTCTGAGCTGAATATTGGGCATGCCATTGTCGCTGAGGCCTTGTTTAAGGGTTGGCAAAAGGCGATTGCTGATATGAGGACTTTGATGGATCAAGGTCGAGCGCAAATATCTCGTGCTACTGAGGTTTAATCAAATGATTATCGGTATCGGTACAGATATTTTGCAGATGGACCGTTTAGTGGCCGCTTATGACCGCACAAAAGGTCGTTTGGCGGAGAGAGTGCTTGGGCCAAATGAGCTGATCATTTTTCAACAGCGCCTTAATAGAAATCACCAGCGTGGAATGGCCTTCTTGGCAACACGTTTTGCTGCAAAAGAAGCTTTTTCAAAAGCGATTGGCTTGGGAATGAGAATGCCAATGACTTGGCGCTCTTTACAGACGCTGAATGAGCCCAGTGGCAAGCCAGTGACGAGTTACTTAGGCGCGCTCGCTCAATTTATGGAAGAGCGCCAATGGATAGCGCATGTAACGGTTAGTGATGAGCAGAATATGGCGATTGCACACGTCATTGTGAGTCAGAAGTAAGTGTTGTTAATCTAGCAAAAATTATTGTCAAAAATTACGGGGTATAGATGAGCCAAAGCATGATGAGTCCAGGTCCAGTTACTTTAGATGTGGTTGGTCTTGAATTAAATTTCGAAGATCGTCGCCGTATTTTGGACCCCTTAACGGGTGGCGTCATATTGTTCGGTAGAAATTTTGCGAGTCGAAAACAGCTTACTCAGTTAGCTGCAGAAATTAAGAGCCTACGTCCCGATGTTTTAATTTCGATTGATCATGAAGGCGGGCGCGTCCAACGCTGTCGTCAGGATGGCTTTACCCATTTACCTGCGATGCGTAAATTGGGTGACTTGTGGGCAGCAAAAAATAAATCCGCACATAACGCAGAATCTGCTGCTCAGGCTATGGCTGCCGCCACTGCTTGTGGCTATGTGCTCGCAACTGAATTGCGTGCTTGTGGGGTGGATTTCAGTTTTACTCCTGTGTTGGACTTGGATTTTGGTCGCAGTGCGGTAATTGGCGATCGATCTTTTAGCGGCGATCCACAAATTGTTTTTGCATTGGCTAAAAGTCTTAATGAAGGATTGCGTTTAGCTGGTATGGCCAACTGCGGAAAACACTTCCCTGGTCATGGCTGGGCAGAGGCAGATTCACATGTGGCCATTCCGGTTGATGAACGTTCGCTTAAACAAATTCTGGGCAATGATGCCAAGCCATATGAATGGCTAGATTTAAGTTTGGCGGCTGTGATGCCTGCACATGTTATCTACCCTAAGGTGGATCAGCAGCCCGCAGGTTTTTCAAAAATCTGGTTGCAGAAAATTTTGCGTAATGACCTCGGGTTTGAAGGGGTGATTTTTAGTGATGACCTTTCAATGGAGGGTGCTAGTGTTGCGGGTTCAGTAGTGAAGGGCGCTCAATTAGCACTCAATGCAGGTTGCGATGCCGTACTTATTTGCAATCGTCCTGATTTGGCGGATCAATTGCTTTCCAAGTTGAAAGTTTCAAAATCTAAAAAGGCAGAATCTCAAACGCGTTTAAATCGCTTAATGCCACAAAGCCCTGCTTTGCCATGGGAAGATTTGCAGGTTGAAGCTGAATATCAGCATGCAAAATTGCTTTTAAAGAAATTGAAGTTAATTTAAATCGATGTATAGAGGTGAAGTGTGAATCCAGAAAAAGCTGCTGAAACCGTGGAGAAGGATTCTGAATTTCAGCCCCATGTAAAAAAGGCGATCACTATCTCTATATTGGCCATGGTCTTGGCTTTTGCTACATTAGGTTCGACCAGAACAACAAAATCAGTATCGGTTGGGAATATACAAATATCAAATACCAATACCATTTATGAGTTCCGTATTTTGAGGCAGCTGGTCATGAGCACCTCAATAGATTTTTTAAATAGCGAAGTAGAGGGGCTTGAGAGCGGTCAAGATAAAAAGGCTGCTTCTGAACATGTGAAATCTATTCATCGGGCAATTGATCATTATCAACAGGAGATTCAGAGTCTTGAATCAGGCTCAAATCGCGATGATACTAAGCAAGATTTACAGCTTAAATTAAATGATCTAAAAGCCCAGGTTCAAACATCGAAGGCTAAAAATGAATGGTTTGAATACGCCGAGGTAATTTTACAAATCGCGATTGTTTTTGTATCTGCCTCGATCGTAGCGGCTGGCACCATTCTTTTTTGGAGTGGTATTGCTTTGGGGGTGTTGGGTAGCATCACCACTTTAAATGGCTACCTCTTATTTTTCTCTTAGTAATAAGTGGATAAGCGGATAATAAAAAAGCCCGGAAAACCGGGCTTTTTGACATCAGCAAATAGCTGATTGAGAGTTGCTTATTAGTTGGCGCGACTACGATATTCACCAGTACGAGTATCGATTTCAATTTTGTCACCAGTGTTGCAGAAAAGAGGGACTTGTAATTCATAGCCAGTGGCCAATTTTGCATTTTTCAATACTTTTCCAGAGCTGGTATCGCCTTTAACTGCTGGCTCTGTGTAAATGATTTCACGAACCAAGGAGTTTGGCATTGCAACTGAAAGTGCTTTACCTTCGTAGAACACCACTTCACATGGCATACCTTCTTCGAGGTAGTGAAGTGCGTCACCCATAAACTCAGACTCAACTTCATACTGGTTGTAATCTGAATCCATAAACACATACATTGGGTCAGCGAAATAAGAATAGGTACATTCTTTTTTATCTAAAATGACAACATCAAACTTGTCATCAGCTTTAAAAACACCTTCGTTAGGTGCGCCTGTTAACAAGTTCTTGAATTTCATTTTGACAACGGAAGAGTTACGGCCTGAGCGGCTGTATTCGGCTTTCAAAACGACCATGGCATCGGTGCCGATCATTACTACGTTACCAACGCGGAGTTCTTGTGCTGTTTTCATCTTGCTATTCCTGGGTGCAGAGTAGTTTTTCTGCGGTTTTAATCAAAGACAGCATTGTAACCGCCGATCGGGCTTTTCAGGGCCAGCTAGGCTACAAAGTGCAATAAACGAGCTGCTAAGCCACCATCAGCCTGTTTTTTCAACAAATCGAGCCTCCAGGCTTGGCTATGCTTTTCCCATGCGTCTAAGTGATCCATCCATTGGCTAGGCATTTCCCAGTTCATGGCCCTGATGCAGGCATTTTTGAGGTCTTGGTCGGCGGTTTCTAGGTAAAGATCTAAAAATGCCGCTAATTTGACTTCATGCGCTCGATCTTCCTGGGGATAAATGTGCCAAAGAAAGGGTTTTCCAGCCAACTGTGCTCGTACAAATGAGTCTTCTCCGCGCACGATATTGAAGTCACATTGGGATAACAACCAGTCATATTCATCTTGAGAGACAAAGGGAATCGAGTGCAAATTAATGGATGGCGGAAGATCGATTTGCTGACCTGTATGAAGGCCTAATAACTCTGCGTGTCCATGTGTCAACAAGATATCAAAATCTTCATCTAATGAACTTAAGTCTTCAAGCCATTTACGTAGCGGGGCTCCTGGGTAGCAAAAGACGCTAATCCGCTTTGTATGGGGCCTTAACTTGACCCAAGTTGCCTTAAGGCTCTCTGGGGTGCCGGGAAGTTGCGGTGGTACCGGGTCAACCAAGATGCCACCTACGTTTTCCTGAAAGCCGGGAAAAAAGAAGTATTTGGGAAGGCCATGAGCTTGCGGCGAAGCCTTCGTGTGAAAGTCTACGATCCAAGGTTCTGCCCGAGCAGGTCGAGGAATACCGCAAGGCCGGCATGAACGCCCACCTGGGCAAGCCGATCAATCCCCGCGAGATGTTCGCCGCGATCAACTTCTGGGCGGCCGGCGCCGGCGACGAAAGCATGGACGAGGACGCGGTCCTGGCGAGCTGAACGCGGCCGCGTTTCGTCGCAATCGATGAGCTCGACTTCGTCACCCCGGGCAAGCCTGGGCCTTTCAAGGCCGAGGCGCCGATCCGGGGCCGGAGGGCCGTCTTAGAGCGCTTT
>CAIYZI010000346.1 GCA_903930665.1 uncultured beta proteobacterium | reverse complement strand
CCTTGTATGAATCGTTTCATGTGAAGTGGCACCAGTGAATTAGCGATACTTATTTAACGTTTGGAGCCTATATGGTGTTTACAAAAACAGGGGATTTATTAGGGGGTTTTTACACAGCCTCGGTCGTTAGCAGCCCTCCGTTAATTAATCCTCTGACTGTCTACTAATGAGTGGAAAGCGGACTAAGGTTTTTAGGGTGGGGTGGGGCAAAACCTTCTATCCCTGTTTTTTATAAATGCATGCTTCCTACGATTGCAAATGTTTTACAAACAAAGGGGGGGTTAGATCTCCAGTAACTTACTTGGCTGAATCTTTAATGCGTTGCTAAGCTTAAGCAGCAGATCCAATGTGGGGTTTGCCAGCCCTCTTTCAATCTCGGACATAATAGCTCCTATCGACGCCAGCAGCCAAAGCCAGCTTTTCTTGGCTCAAATCGAGCTCTTTCCTATATTTCTTGATATTCCTACTGAGGGCTTGTAATAGCTGGGGTGATCGTACATTCATAGCCCTTAATTTCTCAGTTTGTGGGCTAAAACACGACAGTCTATAGACTAACGGGATATAGCCTACATTTCTGATATATTTATCGAGAATATAAGAGATTGTCTGGAGGGTAAATGAAGAAGCTGGCCTTGTTTCTAGTCCTATCGATACCGATGACTGCCTTTGCCCAGCAGCAATGCAATACCAGTTGCGTGTATGGCAATTGCACTGCAACATGCAATCCAACGTCGAACACATATAACTTAGCCGACACCGTTGGCAAGGGTTATGCCGTAGGGACTGCCATTGGAGATTCAATTCGGCAAAACAGAGAAACCCAGCAAAGGGCTGATCAGATACAGCAACAGCAGCAACAACAGAATCAAGCGCAGCAAGCAAATGCAGAGGCAGGCAAAAAAGCATTGCAGGCTCTTAAAGATAAGCAGGAGGGATTTTGCAATGACCCGGCTAATCATGTTTACTATGCAAAAACTGGATGCAAACCTAATGAGATAACCTTTGACCAGCAATTGGATAAGGCAAAAATTAGCGCATCTGAAAAGATGGTTTTAAAAGACCTGTATCTAAAACTGCAAGCTTTATCCAGAGAGGCCGCTACAAATATGCGAACTTATTACGGAGCCAAGGGGGTTAAAGGGGCAGATTTGGCAGAAGGCAAAATGATTCCCCAGAGTGATAAGAATAATTTAGATCTGTATAGCGGAAAGATTACCTGGGGCGAGTACAACACTCGTCGCAAAGAAATCTACGACTCATATATGGCTGAATTCAGGAATTTATAGAATTTATCCATAGGGGGCAATAAGTGAAAACTCGTTTCTTAATAATGCTGCTGATTTTATTTGGCGGCTTATTCAATTCTAGCTATGCCGGATCACCGATTGTTTTAAAGCCATTTGAAAGGTTTGGAGAGCGCTTTCCTCAAGAGCCAAATCCAGGTAACTATCCGGAACTCATGGATAGATTTATCCAACAAATACCTTCTTTGGTGAAGGCTAGAACTTTAGGAATACAAAAATCAATTATGGAAGAGGGTCTATAGGGTTATGAATGAACTTAAATGGATTATTCCGGTTGCATGGGCGGTCGCATCATGGCTAACACATGTAGTAGTTTGTATTAAATCTGCATCTTGGGGATTTTTAATTGCTGGCGCTCTATTCTTTCCCATTGCTTGCGTACATGGCACTGGTATTTGGTTTGGCTGGTGGTAGTTATGGTTAATATGAAACGTTTCTTATTTGCCCTTACTTTGTTCGCTTCCTTTGTTTCATTGAATGTAAACGCTGGGCGAAATGAGGTTACTCTGGCAATGAATAAGGGTGACTACGTTATGGCCTTAAAAGAACTAAGAAGGTTGGCTGATACAGGTGATACAGAGGCGCAAACCAATATTGGATTCCTCTATGCAAATGGTTTAGGTGTCCCAGTTGACAATAGTCTGGCTCTAGAGTGGTACCGAAAGGCTGCTGCAAAAGGTAATGCAAAAGCACTTCTTAATCTAGGCGTTATGTATGAGAATGGTGTGGGAGTTAAAAAAGATCTTGCTCAAGCAGTTAGTTATTATGAGAAATCATCTAGCAAAGGCGATGTCGGTGGCACCTCAAACCTAGGCATGATGTACTTAGACGGCCTTGGCGTTAAGAGAGATCCTGCAAAGGCAGTTGCTTTATTTAAGGAGGCCGCTCAAAAAGGAGATGCAAAGGCGCAGACTAACCTTGGCTTTGCTTATCTCGAAGGAGTGGGGGTTGCTAAGGATGATGCAACAGGAATCGCCTGGATCAAGAAGGCGGCTAATCAAGGCGATGCAGATTCGGAATTTAACTTAGGTGCTGCCTATGAATTCGGGAAAGGCGTTGCCGCAAATCCTACTGAGGCCGTAGCTTGGTATCGGAAGGCTGCCGTTCAAGGTCAGCCAATAGCTCAATATAACTTAGCATTAAAGCTTGCCAAAGGATCAGGTGCAGAACCTAATATTCCAGAAGCGTATATGTGGCTAAGCCTTTCTGCAGAATCTGGATACCCTGAAGCAAAAGAAAAGCTAACCTTTCTTACAAGCAAAGCATCAATACACCAGGTCGATGAAGGAAAAAAGTTATTGGCCTCCTGGAAGCTCAGGCAGAATAGTCGATAGCTCAGGTGCTGAAACGCCTGATTATGAGGCGTACCGGGGGGGTAAAAGACATCCTTTTTGCTCCCATTGAATACTCCCTTCCTACGATTTACGTGAATTTCCGATCTTAGGGGGTGATCCTAGAAATCAGTAAATGTCGTCCAGTGATATGTAATGAAGTCTGCCGAAATGATGTGATCAGCATGTCTATGCAACTTGCCAGGTATTCCAATCAAACTCAATTCATCGCTAATGGCAAAGACGCCTTTATCAAACATCAAGTGATGATTCGGGCACAAACACAAGAGATTCTCTGAAACATCTGGTCCAGCGTGAGGCAACCCAACGGGTTTGATGTGAGCGGCCTCTGCATAAAAGCCTGCCTCGGTTTTAATCTGTAGCCCACAAACCTGGCATTGATACTGATAAAGCTTTTTAAGCTTTCTTCCTAGTTTGGTATCTCGTACTACCCTTTGAATAGTGCTGGTAACTCTTTTCGGTGTTTGAGTGCCAACGGGAAGTGTTATCACCTCTGGAGCTAGTGACTTCTGTGGAGGCAAACTTCCCTCTAGTTTTAGCAGTCGATACTTCCAGACCTTAAAACCAGACTTATCAACTGTGTGCCAATGACTTTCTACTTGATACAGGTCGTCATAACGGTAACCGACTCAGGTGCAAAAGGATTTCCTCTGTGAGCTCCTCGAAGAACTCTTATAGGCAAACCCTGAACTTCACTGACAGCCAGAGCTTTATTGCCTCTAATAAATTCCTGGTCTTTAATATGCCGACCGTTTTCTTGACCACCTTCACCGGTGTAAATGACCTCATCACCAAGATCAACGTCATCTTCATAGCCTCCAGAGATAGCTATAGAATCCGCCCCTTCTTCTTGAGAGCCAGAAATTCCTGCTACAAGAGGTTTATGAATGCCGGTAGTTGCGGCTTCTTTCCTAGAAGCAAAGATGGCCCCTTCTAGTACTCCAGGTATTGCACCAAATAATCTTTCCATATTGAGAATATTACTCTTGATACTGTTGGATTGAGTCAAGAAATTCATGTTGTTTAAAGCGATTTAAAGCCCCTTTTTAGACGACTGATTT
>CAIYZI010000345.1 GCA_903930665.1 uncultured beta proteobacterium | reverse complement strand
CTCTGTTTACCCGCTGGAGTGGCCCTGATCAAATAGTCTTTGCACTTAACGCTCTTCCAGACCATCCCACCACGCACCTGCATGGCGTTTTTCTTGGTGCGCTCGTACTCTACAAAGACTGCGCGTGCGTCGACGTACTGGCGCGCCGCACCAGGATCTAGATCCAATATTTCCAAGCTTTTCTGCATTTTTTGCTTTTACTGGGAAACCATCACTGCTATTGGGAATAGACGAGGTCGCCGTAGTTGCGTCAGAAGCAGCAAAAACCTGGTCCAGATCGCTTGCAACGCGAATTAAAGCTTCATAAAATCACATCCGCTCTGCGTCATTGCGATGCAGTTCGCGGTTCAATGTGACCGCCTTACATCCCCCAGCGCCAGCCGCTGGCCAGTGCACACGCAACGCCGTTGTCGTGCCCTGGAGACAACTAGCGGCGGCTTTGCCGTTCGCTTCAGCATCACTACGCAATTCGCGTGCGCGGTGCTGCAGATCTGCGTCTTTTCACAAACCCCATGCTGACCTGTAGCAGCAAGTGATTCTGCGCGCCTCGAATACAACTAGGAGTTGTGCCTCCTCCAATTAAAAGTAGGCACGGGCGGTGCAGGCCGTCAAGTAAGGATTTCACATGAAAGAAAACTTTGACTTGTTGCTCGCGCCAACCACGCTGCCAATCAGCGCTCGCCTTGATCTATCACTACGCCGGCACCCGATCGTGCTAGACACATGGAACTGTCTACAAAAGGTGGCTCCACCGCCAATGGATTTGCGATGCCTGCGTCTTGCCCTTAAGGGGGCTGCGAAGGCATTCGGTACATCGCTTTCATACTTGAACCGCCCCAATCTAGAGGCTACAAAACTTGCCAACAATTTGGATGAATTGGTGAAGATAGTAGACGAAGTCGAGCGCGAAGGCGACGAAACCGATGCAGAGCTCGCGATTCGACGAACTCTGCGGGCGCACCCTCAATGGCGCGGGCTGATTGATGCGGGGGCTTGTGAAATGGAAGCATGCTCGTACCGCTTTGTTGTCGGCATGGAATTAGGCAATGCAATGCTCAAGACTCGACCAATGGCCAAGGCCTGGTCGGCAGAGGTGCGGAGGGCTATGGATCTTTTTGAAACATCACCCAGTGTTTTAATGGACGTGTTGTTTGACTTGGATAACCCGTTTCAAGCTCCATGGACCTCGCGGGCGAAAAGAAATTTACAAGAGTTTTCACTGCACTTTGAAGGTGGTGACTTCACCCCTCCTCCGCCCAAAACTTTCGATGAACTGTCGCAGTCCCAGTTGCTGGCAAATGCTGCATATGCACCATTTCCAGCGCGCAGCGCGGTGCTCGATAAATATTGTTTGAGTGAAAGCCAACTCAAACAAGTTTTGAAGAAATACGAGGGCGAGAGTGACCATCAATTTGCGGTCAGAAAGACAACTGCATTTTTTGTAGGTTTCAGTGGCCTAAAGCCGCATCTGATTAGTCAAATTCCACTAGCCAGATCAACACTTGAATTTCAGGTCTGCTATGTCGACATGACCGAGGGCGTCTTGGCCCGTGACTACGAACGTCTAGCGTTCCACTCAGCACGCCCTCAAGGCGTCGACGGCATACCAGCTAGCTATGTCTTTTCAATGCCATTGCCACAAGATGTATTTCAATATCTATCCAGTGAATTCAATTCACGCCAATCTGCAAAAAAACTTGGCGACTTAGGCATTGGACTGATTGAAATTGAGAGCAGTGCAGCCATCTACCCAAGCATTGAGTCGATTACGCCATCTTGGGCAAAACTGCGCCCAGCTGTAGGCCGATATCTGCGACTCAAGGGCATGGACAATTTTCATGCAGCTACGCTGACAGGTGACTTTTCAAACACAGCAAAAAGCAAACTCTATTATTGCCGACTGTCCGCAAGGGAAATCTATCTTGCAGCGACAAGAGCATACCTTCTGCTGAGCTATGCAGAGCCGGTGACCAATGACGCAGGCCGAATATCTTTTGGATCAATGGTGACGCCTTCCACTGAACAAATTCAAGACGCAAATAACTTCCTTGTTGATGCCCTGGAGAAAGTGAAGCCGTGGCGCAGGGTTAAATTAGAAAGACTCATTGAACACCACCGGATCTACACCTTCCTGATCTGCTTTTGGGTCATGACACTCTCTGCACTGCGCGAAGGGGCATCCATCACGATTCCCCGCGTCGCAAATTCCCGCACCGATTACATCACTGAAAAGTCAAGTGCAAATCGGCGCGGCGGACTTGCATTCATCATTTGCAAGCTCCTGCAAAAACAAATTGAACTTTACCGCGCGCATTGCCTCGCCCTCTCACTGCGTCGAGAAATCCGAAAACTCGGTAGCGCATTTGTTACGTACCTCAATAAGGTCTCGGAACCTTGTGAGGATCAATACTTTTGCGTCTACGGACACCTGGGCAAGGCCGAAGTCGTTTCAACAGGCGATGTGCTGGCATTCTTACGGCCGCACGTT
>CAIYZI010000344.1 GCA_903930665.1 uncultured beta proteobacterium | reverse complement strand
TAACCGGAATAATCAAAGGAAGGGATTGACGCCGCCATAAAAAAGAAGCGAATGAGGCCCCCAAACCGGCAAGCATCGTGACATGGAGTCCGGAAATCGAGATTAAGTGCAACTATTACCCATCATTTTGGGTATGTTTATAGCTCAGTAGGTGCCGGGGGCTTCTTTTAAAACCAATCCCGACTTTTCGGGTACCCCATACTCCCGATCGGGAGACTCTGACAGGAAGCAAGCTCAGATAATTTTTTTGAAAAATGTCCGCTAACGACCCTAAGCGGCCTATTGAGTCAAAGAAAAATTACCCCTTAGACTGTTTACAAGTTAAGTCAAGATTTTAATAAGGGGTTCGCTTACTCAAGAAAGCGCAACCTCTTTGTCATTCCGTCTTCATACTCCACCAACACGTCATACGGGGCAACAATCTTTGCGCTTTTAAACTTTCTGCCACCATCTAGCTTTATATCCACCCTCAATCCGATGCTTTTGTCAGCCAAGACCACTACATTTCGATCGTGATCGAATTCATCCACCACAAATGAACTGGTTGGTGAAAAAAAGTTAAGGATTTTATTAAAAATCATTAGTCAAAATTATTTGTAAATTAAATGTCAAATACTAAGAATTATAAGAATATATGAAATCGCTTTTCCGTTCTACCCAATATTTATATGGGGCTGTATTTATTTGGAATTTATTTCCCAAAAATTTGATACTTTTAAAAAATAATTTCTTATATGTACGTTAACAAACATTCAAAAACGAGGGTTATCACTAAGGTATAAATTCGGATATGATGTAAAAACTAAATTCATTTTTTTGAGTCATCTATGAGCCATGTACTCTCTTATCTTTACTTTTCCGACCAAGTCGATTTAATACGATTGAGGAACCAACTTTCGCAAAAAGAATGTGAACTCTTAAGAATCATTGCCAAAAGTCATCTCAGCAACGGCACTACAAGAGCTACCCAGTTGTTGGAGATGGAATTTATGGGATCCCCTTCAACCATTCACTCCAGCATAAAGCGTTTAATTAGTAAAAAAATGTTATTAGTATCGGCTGATAACGTAGATAACCGAATCAAATACCTTTTTCCCAGTCCTAAAGCACTTAGTTTGCTAAATGAATTGGGTGAATTAATAAGATCTTCTTTGGTCAACAACTCATCAAGCACCCCATCCGAAAATACTGCAAATGCCTATTCAATAGTAGAAATTGAAACTCTTTCAATGAACAATGCTGGGTAGCAATTCAACAAATAACAAGTTTGTAGCCCATCTCTTCACGTAGGCAATTAAACAGGCATCTTTGCAGATGTCCCTTATTGGCCGTTAGCTGACATTCGCTTGTGAACGCTTTAACTGGTCAAACCACTCAATTTCACCCCAAATTAGCACTCTCCAACAGCTTGATTTAGCTAACTATTTATATGAGAGCTGAGTGGTTTTGTTATAGAGATTAAGTGCAACAACTACCCATCATTTGGGTACGTTTTTAGATCGATGGTCACCCGGGGCTTCTTTTTTAATCAACCCCGACTTTTCAGGTACCCCACCCCCTCGAGCCAGAGGCTCCAAGAGGAGGCAAGCTCAGATAATTTTTTG
>CAIYZI010000343.1 GCA_903930665.1 uncultured beta proteobacterium | reverse complement strand
TAACACCCTTTGAAAAAATTCAGGTTGGCAGGAAATATTTCAACATCGAGGGCCCAGGAAACATCCATAATTTTTCTGATGAAAATTATGGATGCATTGAGCTTATTAGAAACAAGCCAATATTTACCTAATAAATAACTAACGTTTACATAACCCCAATTATGCGCAAGTTATTCTCGCCCCATTTCTAGAGATTTCAAGCGTTGATATCCTTGCGCTCTGGTATTAAGCGAGCTGACCCAAACATTACGACATATATAAATTCGTTTGTTCTTGTAAATTCGTTTGCTCGAACAATGCCTTTGCGATTAATAACTGAGCTAATCATTTGAATCTTTGCCTCAGGAAATACTTGCTCTAAAAGCAGCCCGAGTCTTAAATATTCTTTTTCATCAATGGTGGCAATGAGCACTGAATCATTCGGATTCAAAAGCTCCTTTGCAACCAGCAACCGACGCTCCATCATAGCCAAGCTTTTTCCAACTACTCACGCGTGAGCGAGTGAAGCGTAAAACCTACAACACCAGAAGCGAAGCACGGGAAGACATCTTTAATTACATTGAGTTGTTTTACAACCCGGTCAGATGCCATAGTTACAACAATGGCTTATCTCCGGTAGTATTTGAAAAGCAGTACCAAGCGAGGTTGGTAAGTGTCTAAGATATTGGTAGCGATTCACTCTTAAGAGTCATAAACTAAATTCCAAATTTATTGATTAGTAATCTTTGCTTTAGTAGCAGTCAACTGCTTTCTTTAATTCTTCGGCAACCCGCTTTCGTAAACTGGCTGGCGCCAACACCTCCACTGCCGAGCCGTATTTCAGAATATCCATCAAGAGCTCAGGATCTTGGTTGTAATCAAATTCTAAGATGTAATAACCATCTTGATCAAAATGCCCTACTTGGCTGCCATGCCAAGTTTCAGCAGAGACCCACCTGGCGCGCTCAGGGGTAAAACGCAATTTAGCCTTCTGCGTTGCCTTGCCGGAAAAAATGCCGTAACTTTGCGTGAAATAGTCCCTCAACTCTTTTTCGGCAATTTCTTTAGCCTTCTTATCCAAAATAATGACACTGCGTATGCCATCAACCGCAAAACTACGTAACTCATCCCGCAGATGGCAATACGAGTCTAGGTACCAGTTATCCCGGTAATAAATGAGCTGTATGGGCGAAATCTCTCTTTCGGTAGTTATTCCATTGGCTTTGGCGTAATAGCTAATTTGGAGGCGTTGACGATTTAATAAAGCGCTACCAAGTTCAGCAAAGTTCTCCATAGAATTCTTGCGCTGAGCCATGCCAATAACTTTAATACGTTTACGTAGCTCTTTGGCAGAGGTCGCATTTTGCCCAAGAATGTTATCAATGATAGCGGTGAGCGGCTCAATATGAGGCCCAATTAACCCGCCTTGATCTAATGATGAGAGAAGGTTCTGCATGAGCACTAAAGCAGTCGCCTCTTTCTCGGTAAACCACAATCCAGGCAATTCTAATTTGCCAGCATCAGCCGGATTTTCAAAACGATAACCCCTTTCATAGCGGTCAAAAACGATGGACGCATTCATGCGGTCGCGCAGATACTCTAAGTCGCGCTTAAAGGTGGCCTTGGAGATTTCTAGCTCATCTAAGAAAACATCAATTGGAACGCATTTTCTAGCCTGAATTAGGTAGGTAATCCGGTGTAAGCGCTGCATATCACTCATAAGAAATCCCAGTTAATCTTTAGCTCTGTCAGTATTGTCTATTACAGGCTCATTTTATGAGCTTGTAAACCCCTATGCTGAATTCCTCTACTACAAGGAGATCAAAATGCAACACTTCAATGGCTTGGCTCTGCTAGTAATCATGGTGCTAACTTATGGATTAGTTAATCTGCCTCGCGAACCCAAAAAGATTGACTGCACTAGATTGCATCCTAAATTCCTAACTTGGCATCAATCAGACTAGATGCCGATTCGCTCAGCACGAGGCTAGCCATCAATCGGGCACGCGTTAAGCCGACAAACAGTCTTTTTTTAACATCATCAGTCCATTCATCAAAGTCAATCTCGGTAAGCACCACCGCATCGGCGCACTGCCCTTTAAAGCGAAACAGAGTATCGACAAAAAGTGATCCCTCGGACCACTGCGCATGACCAGCACTATCGTAGCCCTGAAATTTCTTCACCTTAAGACCGGCAATCTCCATCACATCTTTGTTCAGCAATTGACTGTTGACTACACCCCGAAAACTCAACACCGCAATAGCCTCGGGCGCATAACCCTGCTCAATCAGATCACGAACTGCCGCCTCAGTTGCCTCCAAAACCGCCCCTTTTGGATATGGGTAAATATCTGGAATCATTCCCGCATAGGCATTGCCTGACTCTAGTTTCTCCTGGGTGAGTTCTAGCGCGTTGATTAAACCTACCAAACGCTGTGGAGAGCGGTAATTCATGGGTGACGATAGTTTTACCCAGTCTGGCCAATGGGTATTCCATCGTCCGTATAAGTCTTGCGAAGCATCCTCAAGCCAGAGCGTGCGACCACCCTCCTTGACCATGCTCACTAAAGCAGAGCCCCAATGAGGTTCAAAATCTTGGCCCTCATCGATGATCAGCAGATCCAATTGTGCTTGAAGATCAGCGATATTGGCTAGTAAATTGGCCATCAATCGGGCAAAGATCCCTTCCTGGGAAAAATCAATCGCCATGCCCTTTTGCTTAGCTAGCCACTGCGCCAACTCATGAACGGTCATGCATACATTAGGCTCTGGAGCACTCAATTTCATGGCATCGGCTAGAGGCCGGTTAAAGCAAAGGTACAGAGCCGTTTGACCACGCGCTTTAGCGCGTTTGAGCTCTTGCAAAGCTAACTGGGTTTTTCCAGAACCCGCGGTGCCTTGGACCCATAGTCGAAACGGCGAAAAATCTAAACGCTGCACCCATTGCGCCAAACCACTGGAAAGCCTGGTGGTCATGATTTTTGCAGAGGCGCCCAGCAAACCCAATTGTGGCGTAATGTCTGTTTTTTCGGATAAAAATTCTCTGACTGTTAACCCATCGGGAGCATCATCGCCTGAAGGCATGGGATGATCTTCAATAATGTGGCAAATAATATCGATCAAATATTTCGCTTCATTAGCATCGACAATACGGCCCAAGGCGATATTGGCTGGAATCGCGCCACTAATTTTGGCTGTGGGCAAATACAGCAAATGATCGATTTGTAATGATTGATTGGGATAGCGCTTGGAAAACTCTTGGCGCAAAGATTGGATATTGCGCGTTACTTGCGCTCGAATATTCTTTTTGGATTTCTTGCCATTGGCCTGCTCATAAAGGGCGAATAACTCACCCTTAGCATCCTGTTCAATGGCAGTTTCTTTTTGTTCGATAGCCAAGACCTTGCCATAGGGGTTGACGATTAAAAAGTCGATTTCTCCATAGATGGCCGCATTATCTTCGACCTTAGTCCAGTGAACCCCATGAAAAACAGCGTATTGATCGGGCAACTCATCTCGCAGACGCAATAAAGTCGCCATCTCTCCATAAAAGCGATGCTCCTGCGCTACCGCCTCAACATCATTTGGGAAAAGTTGCGCCATCGATCAAAGTGTCATTTAAATAAAGGAGTGTTAGGTGATTCAGAGTTGATGCCTAAGCTGAGAAGAAAACGAGGTCTCGCTCATTAAATATCAGGGGCACCATCATCCTTAATTTCATCGAACTTGGCTTTCATCGTCGGATTCCCTCTGGTCAATCTCTTAATAGTCACATCCTGCGCCTTGTCATTTGCCAGCCGCAGGTTCCGATCAGTGCCTATTAGAGCATCCTTGGTGTTTTGCAGGTGCTTAATTGACTTATCGATCTCTTCAATGGCTGTTTGAAAACGCTTGGAAGCTAGGTCGTAGTTCTTGGCAAATCCCGCCTTGAAGGTTTCTAGCTCGGTCTCAAAGTTGGTGACATCAATATTCTGCGCCTTAACCAGCGCAAGTTCTGACTTATACGTCAGCGAATGCATGGCGGCATTACGTAGCAAGGTAATGATCGGGATAAAGAACTGCGGCCTAACAACATACATTTTGGGATAACGATGGAACATATCCACAATCCCCGTGTTGTAAAACTCACTATCGGCTTCAAGCAAGGAGACCATGACTGCATACTCACAGCCCTTTTCATTTCGATCTTTATCGAGCTCTTTCAAAAAATCTTCATTCTTGCTTTTTGTAGCAGTGAGATCACTTTCGTTTTTCATTTCAAACATGATGGAGACAATCTCGGTGCCAGACTCATCTAAGTCACGAAAGACATAATCACCTTTACTGCCAGTACGCGCATC
>CAIYZI010000342.1 GCA_903930665.1 uncultured beta proteobacterium | reverse complement strand
TTATTTTTTATAATTAATTATATTAATAATCTAATTTACCAGCAATAAATTATTGTAATTACCCCCCCTCTAGTCAGATTATTTATGTTAAAAATAAATATATTGTAAATTTTGAATTTATTAATCACAGTTATTAAATTAATCATATCCAATCCGCAATTGATTTACCTATAACCCACCAATTTAAACTATCTTGATTAGATTAAGGTGTCCCGCGTTAATTTATGGCTCAACCCCAAGCGAGAGATTTTGATGGTCTTTTACTTAAAAATAGGGCTGTACTAAGGTCAAACATAGTGAGCGTTTCAAGCCCAAGTAAATTGAATCCCTCTTGTGGCAGATTGAGCTTTTAATCGCCAACGACAAGACTTTAGATGAATCTTCTAAATCCCTCCCGCTTAATGCGCAAAGTTGCTATCCCCAAAGAGAGGTGTAAGTTAATATGGGGGCAAGACTAGGCCAAAAAGCTAAAAGACCTTGCAAGAAAATCATCCCTTTACTGCCAATTGACTTTAAATACCAACTACAACCTCGAGCATTAAACATTATTTGAACTAAGTTGCCATTAAGACTATTTGCACCACCCAAGCAGCGGGCCCACCCATGATTGGGCGTTAGAACACCAGAAGGCACGTAAGCGCTCAATCAATTAGTAGGCGGGTAATTTCGTATTAGTGGGATCCTATTTGAAGACGCAGAACTATGCCATTCTTGCAAAAGACTGATCCAGTCATTAAGAAGAATGATGGCTTCAATAGTGGTGGCACCAATGGCGATTCGATCTGCCCAATGATTCACTGGCCATTGCTTTATCCGCGCCCGCCTTGAGTCAAGATGGATTGGGCGGCATGATCTTAGCCTTAAACATGGGGTATGCCTACCCGCCCAGTAAAGCAAAATATTTAAGACTATTGGATGCAACAGCACCAGGTTTTGACATTAGGATTAAATCTATATTTTTGAAATTCTGTTGGCGAGATAGAGAGGAGTTCGAACCTCCGCTCAGGGTTTTAACCCCGCCACCCCTTCTTAACGGTGGGCGCTACAGCCACACCTGCAGATTTATCACCTTTGGCATTCAAATACACAGCCTCCATATCTTGAGGCGAATTTGTTGTCACAACTTGATTGCGGCAAGCTAGGAAAAACGATCTCCATAGCACCCACTTATCCTGAATCGAGCTTACCGCATACTTATTTTTTTCCGCACACCATGAAGGGCGGTAGCCGGAAGTCTTGCGGTAATGGAACTCAAACCCATATCGCAGCTTATGCTCAAAAGAGGTTCTATGCCATGTTCCACCAAAATCATTGCCCTCTTTTTGATGGGCAGCCCTTTTCCATCTCACCGCATCCCTATAAATATTCGATGCTCGCCAATAACCTACCGAGGAAACTAGCCCAATCGTTACAAAAAAAACAATGAAAGGGTGTCTAATACCAAGCTTGGGAACAACATTCATCGTTATTAACGAAAGTATCATGGCGCTAATGCCAATAAAACCTAAAGCATCTTCCGAGATTTTTCCATATGTAATTTGCGCAGAACAGGTAATACATGATTTCGCGGGGCGGACTAAGTCTGTTGAGCAAAAAGGGCAGGTGATTTTGGACATACTCTGCAATACTATTTGCCAAATTCCGCCAAGTCCCTAGTGGTTTTCGATCTCCCATATATAAGGGGTATTCAAGCTAAATACTTTCCGATCTAATAACTAATTCGTATAAATAAACTGGAATAAATGATGATTATTGTTGCCGCAATTATTGTTGCTGGATTTGTTTGGCCCACAATAGCAATTTATGCCTTTACTTGACCGCTTCTTTGCACTGAAGTAAGGCGCCATACATCTGACAAAATGAAAAGTCTTTTGTCAAAGAAGTCAAGGGAGCCAAGACCTGCTAGAGCTAGCGCCATATGCCCCCTGCCGCCATTAAGGAGTGTGCCGATAGTTTTTATGAACCAAATCTTGAGAATATCCTAAAAAATTTGGGGTAACTGAGCTATTGATTTGTGGAATGATGACGCAAAATTGCATCACCCATACGGCAATCTCCAAGTCTGCAGAGAAGTATCAGGTGTCGGTGGTCGGCGATTGTTGTGCAACCGTCTCCCCACTTCTAAATGCAATTGCGCTAAGAGCGCTAACAACGCGAATAGCGATTATTGATGTTGACGATATTAAATGATGTGCATGTTAAATTCCTTTCGCCAAATCAAGCAGGTGGCCGGCATACAAATGTTATGGGTGATGAGTTGCCCATCTTCAGCCATACCCCATATTTTCTATCGAAAGTGAGTTGATTTAACAATGGAGCTTGATTCAATCGTGCCTTGGGGGCGATCCTACGAAGAATATATAAAGATGTTTTCCCTGTCGGAGGAAGACATCAACAAGTCTATTCTTGGATGTGGCGATGGCCCATCTTCATTTAATTATTCGTTAACCAGGCGGGGCGGCAAGATAACTTCGATTGATCCAATCTATGGGTTTACAAAACAGCAAATCAAGGGTCGCATTGATAAAACTCGCAAACTTGTAATTGGTCAATTGAGGCTGCACCAACAGCAATACCGTTGGAGCAGCTTTAAGTCTATAGGTGCGTTGGCGGCAGCTCGAATGGAGGCAATGGGGTTGTTTCTAGGGGACTTCGATATTGGAAAGACTGAGGGAAGGTATCTTAGTCTTGAGCTTCAAAATTGCCTGCCTTTTGGGGTCAGGCAATTTGAACTGGCGCTCTCCTCACATTTATTGCTTTTATATAGCAAGCAGCTCTCATATGAATTTCATTTGGATGCAATCAATGAAATTATGAGGATCGCGAAAGAGTTACGAATATTTCCAGTATTAACACTTGATGGTGATCGATGCCCTTTTTTAGGAGATTTAATTACTCACTACAAAAGCAAAGGATTCATTGCGAATCTTCAAAGAGTGGATTATGAGTTTCAAGTTGGCGGTCATGAGATGTTGGTGATTAAGTATTAGGTCGACAGAAAATGTGCCGAGAATATTAATAAATCTAGTTTATCTCTAAATAAATCGGCATCCCTACCACTCATAAATTACAGACTAATTTTTTATTCCATCTCGCAGGCTAAAATTTAAGTAGAGCCTAATGGTTAGACTATTTTCGGCCCATGATTTAATGTTCTGCAAGTAATTTGAGGATTAATCAATGCCAAGCGCATTAATTGAGGTTCGCAAGAGCTACAGCAAGAGCGAAGAAATCGCCCTCATTGAGGCCGTGCATGGATCGTTGGTTGATACCTTCAAAATCAAGCCTACCGATAAGACAATTCGCCTTGTTGTTCATGAGCCCCATGGGTTTGCTCATCCACCAACATTGGCTGAGCCCGAATGCTTTACTCATATCACTATCGATGCATTTGCTGGCAGATCCATTGAAGCCAAGCGCAATCTTTAGTTGCTCGATTGGGTGATTTGGGCATTCCAGGTGACCATATTGTGATTTTGCTTCGAGAAAGCCCGCTAGAAAATTGGGGTGTGCGAGGCGGGCAAGCAGCTTGCGACATTGATCTAGGCTTTAAGTTGGATATTTAATGATTACTTCAGAATTTGCTAACCAATTTGCGCAGGAATGGCTATCCGCTTGGAATAGCCATAACCTAGAAGCCGTCCTCACGCACTATGCCGATGATTTTGAAATGATTTCACCCTACATCGTTACTATTGCAGGCGATCCTTCGGGTAGTTTGCATGGCAAAAAGGAAATAGGCCAATATTGGGCTGCTGCCTTAGCTAAATATCCTGGACTTTGTTTTGATCTGCGCCAAGTATTGATTGGTGTGCAAAGCATAGTTATTTACTACCAGGGCATTAGCGGTATGGCTGGGGAAACTTTTGTTTTTAACCAAGAGGGCAAAGTCATCAAATCCATTGCTCACTACGAATAGGCGTAGCCCACTACAAATCATGTCCCAAATCAAAATCTACGGCCTAAAAAGCTCTTTCGCATGCTATCGCAATACTCTCTCCACCGCTATTCATAAGGCTGCGGTAGAAGCCTTAGCCTATCCGATCGATAAAAAGTTTCATCGCTTTATTGGATTGAGTAATGAAGACTTTTTCTTTCCCGCTGATCGCAGCCATCACTACACCATCATCGAAATTTCGATGTTTGAGGGGCGATCTGTAAAAGCCAAAAAGTTACTCATCAAATTGCTCTTTCAATATATAGAGCAAGATGTTGGCATTGCCCCGCAAGATGTGGAGATCACTATTTTTGAAACTCCAAGGCATAACTGGGGGATTCGGGGGCAATGCGGTGATGGGTTGATGCTAGATTACAGGGTGAATATTTAAGTTTTTTGGTTTGAGTGTAGTGCGACAGTTTTGCGGTACTCTAATTTCGCCCCATAACCGGGATGAGCCCTGCCTCATATAATGCTTGAGCATTGACCGGAGAGCCTAGAAAGAGCAATAACACCTTAGCTTGCTTTGGCACTTTAGAATTGGCGAACACAGCGCCAAAAAACGGTGTAGTTAATTGAACCTCCTGAGGAATCAACCCCGTGAGCTCAATTCCTTCAATTTCCTTTAGCTCACTAAGTTGTTGACATCCAATTTGAGCTGCGCCGCTGGCAATAAATTCACCAACGGGCATGACTGTTGTTTGCCTTAATTTACCCGCCATTTGTTCTGGAATGCCTAATTTGCTCATGAGGTCATTTTTAATGTACTCTCCGCTAGCGCCATTAGAATACGCGATTGTCTTTGCGCTCAGCAGAGCATTTCTGAGTTTGTCGAGAGTGCCGATATCAGGCTTAGGTTCCCCTAGTTTTACAGCACAAGCAATCTGAGAGCTGGCCAATAACACCTTACTACCATAAAGTATTTACCCTGAGTCATCTGCTCGTCTAGGGATTTGCCAGTCATAATGACTACATCAATGTCCCCATTACGCCTAAGACGCATGGGGATAGAGTTGATATCTGCGCCATTGGAAAGACCCCAATCCGAAATCAATACATTACCTGTTTGCCTTTCAAACTCAGGGGCTAATTTTTTATAAGCGCCTGCAAAACCGCCGGAGCTAATGACTCGAATATCTACCGCATAGGCGGACGTGCAAACCAATAAGGCAAAAACAATAAATACATTTTTGATAAGTATTGGATTCATTAGAGATCTACTTTTAATCATCGCAAATAATCAGTTAACTGCCAAAGTAAGCTCGCCTAGCCGCAGCCCCATTTAGAAAAAATAATACCCGATTCCCTAGACGCTTTAATGATGCAGGTAGAAAAGCGTTCGCCATTGTTGACGTTTATAACTCAATCTTTTCAAACTCATGCATCTTGGCGGCATCAACCAAATTCTCATCAATCCCGCATGAGCTCTTGTAATGCAGGTCTGCTTCGGTCGAAGTGTCTAGGCAAGGCACTCAATAAGCGCAGTTAATAATATAAAGCCCCATAAAAATCCGATGCATCATGCATTCAAGAGGTTAGTCGCCTGTCTCTGAGCAAATTGAGCATTGGAAAAAAATTGCTTATATAGTTAAATATGATTCTAAATTGCAGAACGCGTTTATTAATGTCGCATTGCCATCTGATGAGGCGGATTTCCTTAAGAAATATCCATTTTTTCAAACACTCAGCATTATGGGCGTCAATAAGCCATTGGCGATGCCAATGGAACCATCAAAATTAAAAGTAGCTCCGCATTTGGTGACCTCTTTGGTCTTGGGCTCAGATAAACTCTACAAAATGGTTGCCTCGCTATGCTTGTCCAGTAATTGATACAGGAGGATGGCCTTATAGAGCGTTTCTCGCAAAAATTAAATCCATCCCATTGCTTAGATGACGCTTCCAATATCCCATAAATTGAGGTGACCCCCTAAAGTTGGACGCTTTTTATTAGCTTAGCATGAGGGCTTGATTTCGATATTGAACTGGACTTAATCCTCCTAGCTTTAGCTTGATGCGGTCATGGTTGTAGTAGTGGATGTATTCCTTTAGCTCCTTCTTAAATGACTCAACACTGTCAAAGTTCTTGCCATGGAAGAACTCGGTTTTCATAGTTCCAAACCAGCCTTCCATAATGGCGTTATCTAAGCAGTTGCCTTTTCTAGACATGCTTTGGGTAAGGCCTTGGTTTTTAAGGGCCTCTTGATAGGCTTGCATTTGGTACTGCCAGCCTTGATCGGAGCGTAGTAATGGCTTATCTTGAGGATGAAGACGTTTTAAGGCTTGATCAAGCATTTGCATAACCATATTCATTTGTGGGCGATCGGCAATGGCATGTGAGACGATCTCTTGGTTGTATAGGTCAATCACAGGCGATAAATAGATCTTCTGCCCATTGACATTGAACTCAGTCACATCGGTAGCCCACTTCTGGTTAATCTGCTTAGCGCTAAATTGGCGCGCCAAGACATTGGGTACTGTCTTACCGATAGCGCCCCGATATGAGCGATAACGCTTAGGGGGTGCGCTAGCCTTTAATCCGAGCTGACCCATCAGACGTTGCACGGTCTTATGATTAAGATAGCAAGCGCTATTGCGTAGCGCCAAATGCACACGTCGATAACCATAACGAGCCTTGTGCTGTCGGAAGATCTCCGTAATTCGCTCTTTGACCTCCAGATGCCGATCAGGCCGCCGGCTAGCTTTTAAGCGATGGTAGTAAACGCTTTTAGGCACGCTAGCGATCAAGATGAGATCTTCTAAGCGATAGTGCTGCCTTAACCCAGTAATTACTTGGACTTGTTCTTGTTTGCCAAGTTCTTTTGCTGGGCCAAGGCTTCGAGCTTTTTTAGATAAGCGTTCTCCGCCTCTAGGTACTGCGCGCGGCGCAATAATTCTTGTGGACTAAGCTCAGTTAAAGGGATTTTGAGGATCTTCTTAATATCAATGGATTTAGACATAGGAGAGGGTTGCTCTAGGACATCACATTTAAAAGCGGCAGCGCCATGCTCATTGTAAAGACGCTGCCATGATGCAATCGTTGATCCCGAGGCGATATTAAAGTGCATTGCAGCCCTATTGGCTGAAAGCTGATGTTGCTCCTGATAGCGCAAGACGGACAATTTAAAGGCTGGTGTATAGCGAGATCTTTCTGGGCTTAAACCCTCTTCGCCATGCAACTGATAGCTATGAACCCAGTTACGCAGCACATCACGATGTAGGCCGTAACTGAGTGCAACCTGGATAAAACCTTCATTACCAGTCAAATAATGATCGATGACTTTGAGCTTGAACTCTTTGGGGTATTTGGACATAGCACAACTCCTGAAAGGGTGAATTAATGTCCAACTTTGAGGGGTCTCACCAAAATTAGGGGTGGGCAAATTAAGCCTCGCAATACACAATGCTTTCATATAAGAAAACTAGAGGATTTGCATTGAAAGACATGGATTGTCGTATTTGTTCTGCGCCTATCGCACAAGACAGAAGCGCTTGCACCTGCATTGTGTGCGGCCTGCATAAGGGGCTAAGTAATACAAAAGTTGACTGGCAAATTAGCCTAACCTTAATAGGAATCGTATTTTTAATGGCTTTATTGCCAATATCGTAAGCTGGGGTATGTTGAGATCCCAAGATAATAAAAACTTTTTTCTTTCTGCATTTCCGGAGCGTAATCTGGCTCACCCCTTTGACTCAAGAAAACCAAATATATGCTTTTGAACTTCACGCTCGAGCAACTCAATACCCGGCGAAAACCGAGAGATTCGAATCCTTGATGCTCTTGCGAATATGCCGATTTAGTAGGCCGGCACCCTCTACCGCTCAGCTGCATTTCCATAATCCAATGAAAGTTTTAGATATCTTCTCATTACAATTTATCCTGAGGTCAGCTTTAGCCAATATCTAATAGTCGATGACTATTAGGCAATAAATACTAAAAACAAACTTTTGGTACTTTAAAGCCATTTTGACATAGGAAACTGCTCACTACGATACCGTAACCTTCAATAATGACCTGAGTCGCAGCAATATCACCCTCAATTATTCCACCCGCAACCAGAACACTTACTCCGAAACAGTCGCAATTGAAGTTGGCATTATTCCAACAGTAGAAATTTGAGATTCCGCATCATTGAATGAAGTGGCATTTCGTACTTCAGCAATATTAAGGATATTCACACCCCTTAGTTTTTGATCTAAATTTTCAAATAAATTAAGGCTTACGCGCTTTAGCATCGCCGCCAAGAAGAGCGCCAGAAATCGATTGGCCTTATGTTTATAAGAATGCTTATATCATCCCGCTTTTACTGACTCCCATTTATGCGGAATCCGCAATACCAAAAAACTATTGCTGGACAAACCAAGCCGCGTGTTAAGTACCCTAATGAACTGATGTAGATAAACTATTAAAACCCCAGTTAACAAAGACAGGTTATGCAGCCACCCTAACAACACCTAAGTAGCA
The DNA here is from genome assembly GCA_903930665.1 of uncultured beta proteobacterium. Classification (GTDB taxonomy): domain Bacteria; phylum Pseudomonadota; class Gammaproteobacteria; order Burkholderiales; family Burkholderiaceae; genus Polynucleobacter. Next base: position 3,480 of record CAIYZI010000342.1, on the reverse strand, counting down.
TGTGAAAAAACCAAAGTGAAGCGAAAATTACAATCTATTGGGCTAAACGCACCAGAGCGATGCCATTTGACAGAAGATGACTTTATTTTGTCTCCACTCACAAAGGCCTGTTCTTGCCTATAAATAACACTTAATTTTCCCACATTCCGAGCAATGACGTCAGGAGGAGGGTGATTTTTAATTACCTCATTAAAGGTTGACTTGCCAATAATCAAAGGGCTTATCTCATCCTTTGCCATAATGCCAAACGAGGTCAAATATAAATTGGCCGCCAGCATTGACAACCATAATTTAGAGTATAAAAAAGGGCTCATGCGACGTGTTGAGACCATATCAGATTGAGAGAAGAGAATGTTGATGCGTTAAATAAAATATTCATGGATTTTTCCTAGAAGAATTGTTTGCGTGAATTTTTTAGGGAAAAGAATAGTTGTTCGTCTGTTAAGTCAAATCATCAACGACAAGCATTGCTAATCAAAAAATAATGGTAAATAACTTGGGCCTGAAAATGAGAAGGCTTTCAGCCCTTTCGAATTCGATTGGATGGACCCACGCTTAGAAACTGATCAACCTCACTAATCCACTCAATTAGACTGATTTAGTTAGGCCTCTATTCATAATTGCAATTACCTTCAAGTCTCATTAAGCCAAAGTAGGTTTCAAGCGCCACATCAATTTTCCCAGCCTCAATCTCCATCTTATTTGTTACTCCATTCTGAATAGCCTGAAGACTGGCGTCCAGAAGAATGGTTCTGCCCGCTAAGTTTTGAATAATCACTAATCTCTTTTGTACAAAGATCGCATCTGGATGGGTGGAGTTCAGATAGTTAGCCGGAGCAAAATCAATCCACTCCCAGGGGTGAGAATCAAAGGCATATTGATTGGCCCAAGCACCTTCAACATAAGCTTTTAAGAGATATTCGCCTGCCTCTGATTTTTCAAGCATGAAGGTGTCGTAATCTTGTTCAATTGACCTGCCTGATTGCCCCAAATCCATCGGCGCACGAATGCCGTAACTACCAAACCCCAGATCGCAAAGCAACTCCCTGCCATCTACCTTAGCAATAATTGCCATATGAGTTTTGGGGCGCTTTGTGGGATAAAACATGGGCCTTGCCGCTACAAATTGATACTCGATCCCCAGGGCCTCAAGCGCTAAAGCAAAGAGGCCATTGACCTCATAGCAATAACCGCCTCGATTGCAGTCGACAATCTTCCGAACAATCTTCTCTGGCACTAACGAGACTAATTTTCCGTCCAGCACATCGAGGTTTTCAAATGGCACTGTCATCAGTTGATGGCGCATGAGTAATCGCAGGGTATTTTCATTCGCCTTTAGTTCGCCTTCGTAACCAATGCGCTCACAATATTTAGCTAAGGAAAAGTTTTTAGCTTGCATTAGATCCATTGCTTCTCATGCGAATTTGAGTTGCCCGATTAAGCATAGAGAAATCATTCATATTCTACAAAGATATTTAGTTAGCCTAGGTGATGATTGTTCCGACATTGCTACCTTAGGGGAATAGGTAGATTTACTCTCCCACATTTAAGGGGTGGCAACAACAATTCATCAAATCGACACAATCCTTTTAGTTAGACGCCTCACTTTAAGGGTGCCATGCATACTGTCAAGACAATAACCAATCCCATAAACCCACGAAACTGTACTCTGTATTTACCGACACTCGATGGCCGGGTTTCCTATGGGTAGCCAATGCCAAAAATGAGTGATCAGCACACAAGCTACTAAACCAATCGCAAAAGGAATTGCTGGATACATTAACCCTATTTAAAACTTTTTACCCAATTGGGGTCAATCGAAAACATAAGCTCATTATTTTTAGTGATGAATAACTTAAGGCCATTTGCATTTAAATCAATCAAATCTCCTTTGGCACTGTATGAAAAAGCTAATTCACCGCCATTGCGATACTTAATTACATGCGATTTTGAGTTGAGGAATGTATTGACATGGTGTGACTCTACATCCAAAACATTTTCCACTCCGATAGATTTGATACTCTGAAAGGCAACATGAACATGCCCCTCAGCAACCTGGCTGATAACAGGAGGTGATGCACCCCCGACCACCGCAGATTTGTAGGGATCGTGATCAAAAGGGTTGGGCACACACATATTCAAATGCTTACATCCCAATACTGCCTCTACAATCCCTTAAAAAAGGGAGGTCGCCGCTTGAGTCTATCGCAACCATGGTATTTAAGACTTACCAAGTCCAGTGAAGGCTAAATGAGAGCCAGGCACATAAGGCAAGAGTAGATCCACCAAATCATCTTGATGCGCCATCAATCTAAACGCTAAATTTTAACTTCAAGGAATTCAAATCAGGTCAATTGGTCGCACAAAAACCTACAATTCATGCCAAATTTATTTTACCCCCCCCTTAAATTAGTGTTATAGAAAACCACTAGGGACTTTATATGGGCGCACCAATAGGATGCGAAACCGATTAATCAATACTTCGAAACCAAAGAAAAATATGAGCTCAGGCAGAGGCGAAGGATGCAACACTCAAACTTCTAAACTCGTTACGGCTCAGCCCTTTAAAAGAGCCCCCAAGAGGCCTCTTAATAAGAGTCCCGATTTTTTTACACCTAGACATCTTGAGGTGATCATTGTGATGGTCTTGCTTGCAGCAATGCATACTAGCTGGCTCAACAATAGAAGATGATCAAAATTAAAAGCGGTCTCCTTTTGCTCAACCCAAATTAACTAAATCACCCATCTTGGTATATTCACTCGAATTTATTAGTGATTCAATGGCTACCATTCACGCCAACGGAACCATTACCTTTATACCCAATATTCACCTATCTTAACTTTCTAGAAAAACATTGGATTGGAAGTGCTTAGCGTCAATAGCACCCGACCCAGTACAGTATATTTAAATTAGCTTTAAGCTCAATTATCTTTTTGCATTTTCCAATTAGGTCCATAGCTTCGATGAGATACTTCACATGCACCAACTGTAAAACTCAATTTTCTAATTACAGGACAATTTGTGGCATTTGTTTCGCAGTAATGCCGCGTAAACATTTGAGTACCAAAAGTCTATTTACAATACTATTCACGTTGATGACATCGGCGCTAATTTACTGGAACCACTAATTTAGGGCAAACCAATCAATTACTAATCTTTCTAGGGGCGGGGTGCAATCGAATACCCTAAGACGCACCTGAAGACCACCACCTTCATTCCATTACGACCCTACTTCACGAAGGCATCTCCAACTCCTTCCTAGCAGAAAATTAATTCACGATACTCAAATAGTCCGGCACTATTAATTGGTGAACTGGCACTACCTGCGCCTTCTTAAGTCTATTCATAGGGGTTTTGACAGAATATAAATTCTGGTAACGAGAGAGTGTAATTTTGAGGCAGCAAATTTGGGGGTATTTTTGGGGGTATTAAGTAAGGCTCGAACCTTTTTGACCATTCCTAAGTGCGTGAATTTGGGA
>CAIYZI010000341.1 GCA_903930665.1 uncultured beta proteobacterium | reverse complement strand
TTCCACATATTAAAATTCGTTGCTTAATACCGTAACGGCGTAATAAAAATTCCGATAAGCGAAGAATCGTCATCACCCCGCCGTAGAATGGGTTATCAAACTGTGGCAAATACCAGTTACATATTCTTTCGCCTACATTCTCATTCACTCTTTGCGGAAATTGCTGCTGCTGCTTTAACTGCTCCGGCAAGCAATCAATAATTTGCGCGAGCTGGAGTGCATCCCTTGTATATCCAGCCCAAGTTGACTGCTGAAGAACTATCCCCTCACCAAAAGCTTTTTGGGCAAGTTTAAAAATTGCAAGTTTTATATATTTTTTCATTTATATAGTCTCAAGGGGCTTACCCCTACAAAGGCTGGGTTAAAGTATGGGTCAGAATGGTATTACGTCCCATCGTTGCACCAACTATTTTCTGGTGGCGACTCAAAATAAACTTTTGCAAAGGGATTTATAAGCCCCCTTTTTTCGTCCGCTAATAAGCTCGTACAAAGCCCTACAAAACCCTGAAGATCGCCGCTAAACTCCTCTGAGCTTAATATCTCCCTAAGAGGTCTTGCATTGATTGCCATTGCATATGGCGAGCATGCTTGGGCATTTCGATACCAAAGAGGGCCTCCGAACCAGCCGTAGGAAAACAACTGCGAGTCCCTAAATAATGGGGCAGATTGCCCCTTTTTTCCGGCTACCCTTCCAGCCTCGTATACAACATTATCTTTATTTAATGCTATAGCACTAGCCCATGAAATATCGGGGTGATACTTTACCCAACCGCTCAGCTCCTCTATAAGAGTTTCGGATATTCCCGAAACAGATCCATTCAAAAGCAAAATTGTTTTGACATCTTTTTTATTCACAAGGGCCTTTAAACTTGAATTCCAGTTAGCATCTTGCTCCTCAGTAAAATGTATTTTGCCAGGCCAAATTTGCTCAAAATCAGATAGCAAATCTTGATGGGCAAATTTATGCAGCACAGTAATAGAACCAATCAACCCTTGATTAACCGCCTTCAAGCTTTCCAAAGCCTTGACTAAGTGTTCAATTACTCCATCTTGATATATCACTATGTCAACAGAATTTTCTTCGGATGGCCATCTAACATGAAACATGCCCTCTGGGCTTGGAACTACAGATGCAGGAAGTTTGCGACGAAAAAAATAGTCCTGCTGAGATTTTAATTGGCCAAGTGCAGCATAAGGCTTAGCAGCCAAACCAGTAGCAGTAGAAGTGGGAAGTATTCTCCAGTGATATTGAATACTTGGAATGCGAATAATATTTTTCGTTTTTTCAGTTACCCTAAAAAATAGATCCCAATCCTGGGCCCCATCGGTTTCAGAGCGCCAGCCACCTATTTTGCGAATGAATTCGGATCGAATAATATTTAAATGTGTTAAGTAATTTACAGAATGGAGCATTTCAGGGCTCCATTTGGGTTTAAATAAGGCGTTTAATCGTGTGCCACCATCAGCGGTAATGCAATCTTTATCGGAATAAAAAAAGTCAGTCTCAGGATATTTTTGAAGTTGCGCTACAGCCTCAAAAAAAGCTGAAGGAGAAATTGTGTCATCGTGATCCAGCAATGCTATAAACTCGCCAGCCGCCATCTCAAATGCTTGATTTGAGTTTCTTGAAATACCTCCATTTTCAATTAACAACTTTGTTTTGAATCGTTCATCGCTTCCCACCCTTGTCTTGAGCCATTCCCACCCCTCAAGGTCCTCAATATCTGACCATACAATGCATGCCTCCCAGTCTGGGTAAATCTGCTCTTCCAAACTTAAAATCGTCTCATCCAAGACATCTTTAGGGACCTTATATATTGGTAAGATCACACTAATTAAAGGCTTAAGTAAGAATTTATTCGCCTCAATGGCCCATTGGGATAACTGCTCCATCCCCGGTTCAGAATTAGCAATCCAAGCGCCGAGCTCAGGATGATCTACGGCCATCTGACGCTGATATTTTGGGGCTTGTGAGTTGCTCAACTTAAGACTATTTCCAGAAACTAGATTGAGTCTAAGTTTTAAGATAGCGACTTTTTCACGAAGATAGATTTTTCCATACCTGTAGCATTTCACTGCAGTAACAGATAGGCCGAAAGTATGGAGATTTGTAATCACTCTTGAAAGAATAGTAAGCAACTTGCCCCTGTAAGTACCCACGGGGGCAATCTTCGATCTACACCTTGTAATTCCCCGTCCAATTTTTGCACCAAAAGTTGCCCGCTCGGTATTTAATCGCTGTAATTCAGCAGTCAATAAGTCTTGGCTCCAAACCAAGGTGGCAAT
>CAIYZI010000340.1 GCA_903930665.1 uncultured beta proteobacterium | reverse complement strand
GCTTTGGGCAACGTCAGCTACGCGAACGGGAGCCTCAAATTCACGTTTTGATCCATCTGGCAGAGTTACTACTAGCATGACCACTCCATCTTGTTTATATACGGCAACATTTGCATCAGTACAGCACGACATCCACTAAAAAGAAAGCGCGGAAGCTTTAGGCAACCGCGCACTTTTGGGTCTTTATTCGTTGGTAGGCTCGATTGGACTCGAACCAACGACCCCCACCATGTCAAGGTGGTGCTCTAACCAGCTGAGCTACGAGCCTATACAGACTGAGAGTTTATCACCGGCGGCGGACTTGGGTGACCCCTTTGACATCTTCTAGGCTATTTTGAACCACACGCAACACTTCGGAGTCCTTCACCTCTACCGTCAAAAGGATCTGCGCAAGCCCTTTTTTAGCGGATTTACGCAAATCAATCACATGAACCCCTTGCCTTGTCAGGATTTCGAAAAGTTCCCGCATCAGCTCGGGGCGATCTAGGCCAGTTACCGCCAAATCTGCGGGAAATACCCGCTTAGCATCTTCCGCACTGGGCGAACCTTGGGCAGATTCACTCCATGCTGTCTGAATCACCCTCTCAGGCGCTCGTTCCAAAAGACCCCTAAAAGTCTTGCAAGAGCGACGATGAATTGAAACGCCACGACCCTGGGTTACAAAGCCTGCAATAGCATCGGGAGGCACTGGACGGCAACAGCGAGCTAACTGTGTCAATAAGGAATCTACCCCTACTACCAATACATCACCGCCCTGACCCACCCTACGAGCACTATGACGCAAAATGATCTCAGGGGTAGTGCCGGTAACTTTGGCATCAGTCTTTATCTCGGCCTTGGCCTCTGAAGGCTTTGTAATATGCCCAGTCTCTTCATCATCTAACGCATTGAACCAAGCACGCACTCGGTTGCGCGCTCTTTGTGAACGCAAGTAATGACGATCTGACCTTATCCAATCTCTTGAGGGGCCACCCTGCTTTACCGCAATGATTTCGATAGTTTGACCGTTTTGCAAACCCGTTTCTAGGGGAACCATCGCTCCATCAACTCTGGCACCCCGACAGCGATGACCCAAGTCTGTATGAACAGCGTAGGCAAAGTCGATCGGCGTAGAACCCTTCTCTAAAGAAATAACCTTCCCCAATGGGGTAAGCACATAAATATGATCATCAATCTCGTGATGCTTAAGCTGCTCCCAGGCATCCTCTTTCCAGGAGATGAGTTGGCGAGCCCAAGCAATTTGTCTTTCATAGGCTACCGCTGCGCTATGAGTTCCTGTTTGATGGACCGAAGCAAAACCTGTACTTGAGCCTGTGCTTGAGTGTAGATTTGCACCAGTTTTTGTATTGGCTGGAGGCGTCGCCATACCGATATAGGCGCCCTCTTTGTAGCGCCAATGCGCTGCCAAACCATACTCAGCCTGTTGATGCATCTCTTGCGTACGCACCTGAATCTCAAAGGCTATGCCGTGCTCATCCATAACTACAGTGTGCAAAGATTGATAGCCGTTGGGCTTGGGCCTAGCAATGTAATCATCGAACTCGCGCGGTACGGGTTGCCAGGCGTTGTGAACGATACCTAAGACGGCGTAACAAGATTTCACATCCGCTACCAGAACCCGAAAAGCCCTCACGTCATAAAGATCAGCAAACTCCAGGGACTTTCCTTGCATCTTTTTCCAGATGCTGTAAATATGCTTGGGGCGACCGAGGACATCACCAGCAATATGCGCCGCCGCTAACTCTTCTTTGAGTCGAATGACAATTTGCTCAATGAATGCCTCACGCTCGATGCGCTTTTCATCGAGCATTCTCGCAATATCACGATAGATTTGTGGCGATAAAGTGGCCCAGGTACTCATCGAAAAGGGCGGCGACTTCAATCACGGTTTTACTTATTCCGGCCATCCTGTCGCCTGTGCCGCCGCACTGGAAAATTTGCGCATCCTGAAAGCGGAAAAACTGGTCGAAAAAGTGCGCGACGAGACGGGCCCGTACCTGAAACAGGAATTTGAAAAATTGGCAGAGCACCCGCTGGTCGGCATGGCGGAAACGGTAGGCTTTACCGCCGGGCTGGTACTGGTCAGGAAAAAAGCTGCACTGGTGCACGATTGCGAATTTTTCGCCGACGAAGTCG
>CAIYZI010000339.1 GCA_903930665.1 uncultured beta proteobacterium | reverse complement strand
TCGGGCGGCACACCGCTGACAGACTAGTGACTCAGCCCCTTTTTTATTTGGTGGCGGCGGATACTTAAAGTTAATCGTGCCATATATTGGCTCAATGTGAACTTGATTGCACTTTGGGCATTCATACAGCTTGTATGCAGCAATACTCGTCATAGATACTTTAACTTAGCCACCAAATATGCTCTTTTGAATATCGGCCATTGTTGGGGTATCCCTAAAAAATATACCGTGACTCGGCAAATCTTTGGCAAACTTTGCATATGCCAGTTCATTAATAGATCCATCATTATTTGTAACCTTCTTTAATGAATCTCGTAAGTCGCTACTCAGAGTCATTACCGTACAAGCCGACAGCACCGCCTTTTCTTGAGCTGGATTTAACCTGATCTTTCCAAGCTTCAATGTTTCATTAATTTTCCCCATAATGCTATCTGGAGTCATTGCTGACGACAATCTTTTATACATCTCTGCCGAAGATAGAATAAAAACAAACTCTACATCCCCCCAACCCATCTCTTTTTTAAATAATCCAAACATAGCCATCCTTTTTGCTAAATATGATTTAGTTGCAACTGGTGTAACTTCCTTGTGTAGTACATGTGTAATTCCTGCCACCAATGTTGTAATTTCTAATGGCTGGAGCTGAATTGCTACTGCCGCCGCCCATCATTGAAGTCCCCATACCCATTAAAGCCATCCCCTTTTGCTGCTCTCGGTTAATAACAGATACATAACAAGAAGCGTATTCATTTGTTCCTATCTGTAATCCAGCATTCCTACAAGTTCTCTGGGCAATTTCAGCATTTGAGGCACAACCAAAAAGCAATATTGAAAGAGCTCCTATTAATAGGCTTTTTTGCATAGTTATTCCTTATAAAAATATATTAATTGGGTATCATCTCCCGTGGTTTTAAATCCGTCAATAGGGAAATATTGCCCCTATGGCAAAACCATCCCCCAGCTATAGCGGAACAAAACAACTCATTGCCCTAGGCAAGGCTATTAGGGCTTTCAGACAGGAGAGCGGGCTTTCTCAAGAGGCTCTAGCCAACGAAATAGGTATTGATCGTAGTTATATGGGAGGTATCGAGCGGGGTGAACATAACGTAGCCATCATGAATATCACCAAAATAGCTAAAACCCTAAAAATTAAAGCCTCCGATCTACTGGCAGCAGCAGGCCTTTAACCTAGAGTCAAATATTTGACAACACTCCAAGAAGTTTGTGATGCGGTTGCAAAATCTTGATACATATAAATGGGGGTGCCTTTCCATATTTGGCGGGGTACGGGGTGGGTGGGGTTTCAATCTTCCAATATGAAGACTAGATGCATTTTATGGGTCTAAGTTAATCAAAAAAATGTGTCACCTAACTGTGTCACTTTGTGTCACTTTTCAGCAAAAAATATCTTCCAGAAAAAAATAAATTGCTTTTCTTGCCAAACTAAACTAGCATCTAAGCCATATGCCATAGGGGTTTCATAAAAATTTGGAAACGAAGCAGCCAAACCCAATTTCTGCCAGTGCCGGGGGTTTGGCTCATCCACCCTACCCTATCTCAATAATCATTACATCCGTTCATCACCCACCAGCTTTTAAAGCTTCTGACTGATGCAAAAGCGCTCCTCTCTTATTACTTATTAAGTAATATCTGATGTAATATACGTACCATTATTGATACGATCATTGGATAAAAAATCCAATCCTCGAAGTTTACTTTTATAAAACAGAAGCTGGGAATGAGCCGGTCCGACAGTGGCTTCAGTCATTAAACCTAGAAGATAAAAAGCGTATTGGTGAGGACATTAAAACTGTCCAATTTGGCTGGCCTTTAGGCATGCCACTGATTAAACACCTTGAAAGTGATATCTGGGAGGTGAGGTGCAACTTAAGAAGTGCAATTGCAAGGGTGTTATTTGTTATTGATGGCAAATCCATCGTTCTCGTTCATGGATTTATCAAGAAGCAGCAGAAGATCTCTCAGCCGGATATGGATTTGGCAAAAAATAGGATTAAGTTGTTAAGGAGACACTCATTAAGAAAAAACATATTGGTGGCAACTTTGACTCCTTCTTAAAAGAAGAGTCAATTCTTGAACATTCCACTGCGGTAGCCGTAAAACGGGTTATTACATGGCAAATTGAACAAGAGATGCAGAAACAAAAACTCACAAAAACACTCATGGCCAAGAAAATGCACACTAGTAGAGCGGCCTTAAACCGCCTACTCGATGAGAGTGATACCAGCCTCACCCTCACTACATTGGCCAGCGCAGCTACAGCGCTTGGGAAAACGATTAAATTTGAATTAAAAGCGGCCTGAGATCTCATGATCCTCTGTCTCATTCAAATCGCACAACTGGGTTATTCAAGGCACAATAGTCTTTAAACAACCAAACCGAGCACTTATGCCCCAAGCCATTATTTTTGATGTTGAAGCCACCGATAAGAACGATGCAGTCATTATTGAGGCAGCATCTCTCGATGTCATCTCGCTTACTCCATTTGAAGTGGGCAACCCCTGGGTACAGCGTTACAACCCAGGCAAGCCAATTAGTCTTGGTGCTCTCGCTACGCATCACATCATGGATGAAGAATTAGTCAATTGCCCATCGAGCAGCTCTTTTAGACTGCCGGCTGGCACCAAGTACCTGATTGGTCACAACATTGATTTTGATTGGGTCGCCATTGGCAGCCCCGAGGTCAAACGGATTTGTACGCTTGCCTTGGCACGTAGCCT
>CAIYZI010000338.1 GCA_903930665.1 uncultured beta proteobacterium | reverse complement strand
CGGTAAATGCGATGGGTGGCGGAGCAATGCATTAAGGTGTATTTTTTTTTGACCACAATAAAGATCTCAAGAAAGATCTCATCAAAAAGACCCCCTAAGTTGTGAAATTTAGGGGGTTTATTTTTTGATCTTTTGAGTAACTTTTTTAGTTCAAATGCATTTCTAAAATTTGCGCAAGATGCAATGCTTGCCTTGAAATTCCATCCTTAATTTGATGTCTGCAACTCGAGCCATCTGCTACAACGAGGGCATCGGGTGCTTTTTCAATAGCAGGCAGCAATTGAATTTGCGCCATTTTCATTGAGACATCAATATGTTCGCTTTCATATCCAAAGCTACCAGCCATGCCGCAACAAGATGTTTCAATTAATTCTGGTTTTGCATTCGGGATGAGCTTGATTAAATCTAGCATGGGTTTGACGACATCGAAGGCTTTTTGATGGCAATGGCCATGTATCAAGATGGCTTGAGTAGCGGGTTTAAGGGATGGATTGAAGCGACCCTCTTTACTTTCTTTGGCCAAGAACTCTTCAAATGTGAAACTATTTTTGGCTAGTAGGGGCGCCTTATCGTCGAGATCCATTACCAAAAACTCATCTCGTAAGCTCAAAATGCAAGAGGGCTCCAATCCAATGATGGGAATGCCTTTATCAGCAAAGGGAAAGAGTGCAGAGAGTAATTCCGTGGCGGATTCTTTGGCGCGATCAATCATTCCTGTGGCCAAATAGGTTCTGCCGCAGCAAAAATGGCCTTGTTCTTTTTTAGGTATGAAGACAGTATATCCCGCAGCCTCAAGTACGCGAACGGCGGAGTAAATGGTTTCTGATTCAAATGCGCCATTAAATGTATCAGCCCATAGAACAACAGGTTTAGTCGATTTAAGAAAGACTTCTAAATCAATCTCGCCCAGTGTTGACCTCCAAACGGTATCGGTTCTCCAGGAGGGCAAACTGCGTTTTGCGCTAATCCCAGTGAGCTTTTCTAAAAGCAGGGCTAAGAAATGAGAGTGGTTGCGCAGATTGAATAAGCCCGATAGGGCTTTAGAGCTGGATATGAGGTGTAAGTAGTTTGGCAAATGCCCGATTAATTTGTCTCTTAAGGTGTATCCATGTTTCTTTTTGTAATGACCCAAAAATTCAATTTTCATTTTGGCCATATCAACACCGGTAGGGCATTCTCTTTTGCATCCCTTGCAACTAACGCAAAGATCCATCACCTCTTTAACCGCATCACCTGTAAACGCATCGGCCCCAATCTGATTGCTCAGTGCAAGGCGCAAAGTGTTGGCGCGCCCTCTGGTCACATGCTTTTCATCCCGAGTTACTCGATAGCTAGGGCACATTGTTCCCGCATCAAACTTACGGCAATGACCATTGTTATTGCACATCTCTACTGCTTTTGAAAAGCCACCCGCTGGATCTTGGCCTGTTCCTGGCTCAGAGGTTTCTTCTGTAACCGCATTATTTTGTACATTCCATGAAGACCAATTCAAATGGGTTTTTAAGGGAATGACTTTGTATTCTGGAGGAAAGCGAAAGAGGGAGCTATCGTCCATCTTCGGTGTATTCACAATTTTTCCGGGGTTAAATAGATTGCCAGGATCAAAAGCGTTTTTAATTTCTTTGAGCGCTTCATTTAATTTAGGTCCAAACTGCCATTGCACCCATTCGCCTCTGCAAATACCGTCGCCATGTTCGCCACTAAAAGCACCCTTATATTT
>CAIYZI010000337.1 GCA_903930665.1 uncultured beta proteobacterium | reverse complement strand
TTATTAATATCGAACAATTGTATGTCTAAAAAATTAAATACCCTCTTTCCGATACGCTTTTTTCCTTTCGGTCTATGCGTCTTTATTAGCATCTTGAGCTTTCTCGCAATTGATCTACACGAGCGGATGTGGATTGTATTTGCAGTGTCAAGCATCTTGACAGCCATTGGAGTCTTCGATTGTTTACAAAGCTCAAAATCGATTTTGCGCAACTATCCGGTGATCGGACATCTACGTTTTTTACTAGAATTTATACGTCCAGAAATTCGCCAATACTTTATAGAGGGCGAAAATGACGAAACCCCTTTTTCTCGCAGTCAACGCACGCTGGTGTACTCACGCGCAAAAGCCGTTTCTGATAAACGCCCTTTTGGCACCACCTTGGATGTTATGGCTCCGGGCTATCAGTGGATTAACCAATCTTTAGCTCCCACACACCTCAAAACGCATGATTTTAGAATTGAAGTGGGCGGGAAAGATTGCACACAAAAATATTCTGCAAGCATATTTAATATCTCAGCATTAAGTTTTGGCTCTCTCAGTGCAAACGCCATCATGGCGCTAAACTTGGGTGCGAAAAAAGGAAACTTTGCTCACGATACTGGCGAGGGTTCAATTTCACGCTATCACCGCGTGCATGGCGGCGATCTCATCTGGGAAATTGGCTCTGGTTATTTTGGCTGCCGAAATCCTGATGGCAGCTTTAGCCCTGAAAAATTTCAAGAGAATGCACTCGATCCTCAAGTCAAAATGATTGAGATCAAAATGAGTCAAGGTGCCAAGCCCGGTCATGGTGGCATTTTGCCTGGCTCTAAAGTAACAGCTGAAATTGCTGAAGCTCGGGGGGTAAAAGTTGGAGAGGAGTGCGTATCCCCATCATTTCACAGCACCTTCTCAACACCACTTGAGATGATGCAATTTATTAGCAAGCTACGAACACTCTCGAACGGAAAACCTATCGGCTTTAAGCTTTGCATAGGTCATCCATGGGAATGGTTTGCCATCGTCAAAGCCATGCTAGAAACCCATATCTACCCTGACTTTATTGTGGTTGATGGGAGTGAAGGCGGAACAGGTTCAGCTCCAGTGGAGTTTGTAAATCATGTAGGTACACCCTTACAAGAGGCTCTGCGTTTAGTGCACAACACTTTAGTAGGCGTGAACTTACGCGATCAGATCAAAATTGGATGTTCGGGAAAAATTATCAGCGCATTTGATATGGCTGTAGCCTTTGCCCTTGGTGCGGACTGGTGCAATAGCGCCCGTGGTTTTATGTTCTCTATTGGCTGCATACAGGCACAAACCTGTGATTCTGGAAATTGCCCTACTGGCGTCGCGACACAAGACCCAGTTCGCCAAAAAGCCTTAGTAGTGCCCACCAAATCTGAGCGCGTATATCACTTCCATGAAGAGACACTTAAAGCGCTAAAAGAATTGGTTGAAGCTGCCGGTTTAGAACATCCTATAGATATTGATACTCATCACATTATGCGGCGAGTTAATGAAAATGAAGTACGTTTGCTTGCAACGCTTTTGCCAGAAATTCCAGTAGGTTGCTTACTAGGTGATATTTCTAATCTTGATATCTCTAGAGTGTTTCAGCTCTATTGGAATGTGGCGCAAGCTAATACCTTTGCCAAGAAGTAGCTCTGGGCAGAACTTTTAAAGTATTAGCGAAGCGCTTGTGAACGTTGCAGAAGACTCTTGATAATAGGTATACGACAGACCAGCAAGAGCAAGAGAATAAGGGCATAAATAGAAACCGTTTGGAAATCATTTTTTCCAGCCTTATGCCACCAGTAGTGAAGAATTACCGTAACAGCAATCAAGTACACCATACGGTGTAATGCAGCCCAACGCCTACCAAGCCGTTTTTGCGCCCAATGGTTTGAGGTGATCGCTAAAATTGTCAACATCACAAAACTAACAAATCCCATTGCAATAAATGGGCGATGGATAACATCTTTCAGCATTCCAGCTAAATCAAAATTTTGATCTAGCCATAACCAAATTGAAAAATGTAAGGCGCCGTAGAAAAAACTAAAGAGGCCAAGCATACGTCGCAGACGTATCCATGATCCCGAGCCCGTAATGAGACGTAGTGGTGTCATTGTTAGCGTAATACACAAAAATACTAATGCCCAAGTACCAGTGGAACGCGTAACAAATTCAATAGGATTGGCGCCAAGCGCATCATTGCTAGCAAGCCAAATTAGGCGCTCTAAAGGAATAAGCGCCAACAGAAATAGGGATACCTTAAAGTACTTCATTAAAGAATCTTAAACCCATCTCTACCCCATAGCCAACTAAAGCCTCTTAAGAGTTGCTCTTTAAAAAAATATCAGAAAAGAATGGATAGTTTTTTGTTATTCTGAGGGTTCTACTAAGGATAAATATGACAAACGACAATCAAACCCAAAACGACGAAGATTTCGACTACGGATGCGAATGTGCGATGACTTTGCTCAATGAGCCAACAGAAGATTGCCTCAATGATCTGATTGATGAGCTAGACGAAGATGGCATGGTTTCAACTGAAGTAGTGTATGGATTGCTGGCCACCATCTTGATGAGCATTACCGCAGAGGATGAAGAAGAAGAGCAATAAACGTTATTTGGAATCCGTGAATAGGTTGTTATTAGATCTATTTCATGGATTTACCGCATCAGCATTTCCAGTAAGCGAACCAGCTATCAATCCACACTCTTAGATAACAGAAGAAGATCGGCAGGATAAAGCCAGCGCCACTCACCTTCAGCTAAATCTGAAGGCATGACATATTGGCCAATCTCTGTACGATGAAGTTTTGTCACATGATTACCCACCGCAGCCATCATGCGCTTTACTTGGTGGTAGCGCCCCTCAACAATCGTCATAGCTAAGGTGTTTTCGCTCAGTTGCTTACAAGCCGTTGCATTGCAAGGCCTTGGGTCATCATCCAAAACAACTCCTTTGAGCAGGTGATCGATTTGCTTTTGAGTAATTGGCTCAGGAGTGGTGATTTCATAAACCTTCCCAATATTCTTTTTGGGTGTGGTCATCTTGTGAATGAACTGACCATCATCGGAAATCAATAGCAAACCTGTAGTGTCGTAATCTAA
>CAIYZI010000336.1 GCA_903930665.1 uncultured beta proteobacterium | reverse complement strand
TTTTGTAAAGGGTGGCAGTAGGGTCTTTCATTGGATCGGCACTGTAAATTCCATCCACTTTGGTTGCTTTAAGCACAATCTCCACACCCATTTCAGCGCCACGTAATGCAGCTGCTGTATCGGTAGTAAAAAATGGATTGCCCGTTCCGGCAGCAAAAATCACTACTTTACCTTCGCCTAATGCGCGAATAGCGCGTGGACGAATATAAGGCTCAACTACTTGATCCATTCTTAAAGCGGATTGCACGCGCGCTTCAACGCCTTTTTGACGCAATGCATCTTGCAGTGCCAAGGAATTCATCATGGTTGCGAGCATTCCCATGTAATCAGCAGTGGCACGATCCATTCCTGCGGCGCCACCTGCGACACCGCGGAAAATATTACCACCGCCAATGACGATTGCCAGCTGTACGCCGCAATTCACCACATCAGCAATTTCCTTGACCATGGAATCGATAGTAATTGGATTGATGCCAAAGGCATCATCCCCCATGAGGGCTTCACCAGATAGTTTTAAAAGGACACGTTTATAGGCTGGCATAGTTTTTTATTTTCCGTAATTCGCTAGGTAATTGTGTCACTTAGCTTATTGATCTTTAAGTACTTTTTAATATCTCACTCAAATTATAAAGGGCTTAGCAGGGACAAAACAAAAGGGCATAGAAACCTTGGTTTCTATGCCCTTTTGAGCATTACAGACTGGCCGGGGGAAACCCAACCAAAATCCCTAATTAAGCAGTTGCCTTAGCGGCAGCTACCTGAGCAGCAACTTCAGCCGCAAAGTCGTCTTGACGCTTCTCAATGCCTTCACCTACGACAAACATCGTGAAACCTTTGATTGTCGTATTTACAGCCTTTAGCATTTGCTCAACGGTTTGCTTGTCGTTTTTAACGAAAGTTTGGTTCAATAAAGAAACCTCTTTGAGATATTTCTGAACAGAACCTTCAACCATCTTTTCAACGATCTCAGCAGGCTTACCAGATTCAGCGGCCTTTTGAACGGCAATATTACGCTCAATAGCAATAGCTTCAGCAGGTACATCAGCCATAGACAAGGCAATTGGCTTCATCGCAGCAATATGCATTGCAACGTCTTTAGCTGCAGTTTCATCACCTTCGAACTCAACCATTACACCGATACGGGTACCGTGGAGGTAAGAAACCAACTTGCTATCACCAGCAAAACGCTTAAAGCGACGTGGCATTACATTTTCACCAATACGACCAATTAACTCACTACGCACAGCATCTACAGTTGAGCCATTCAATGGTAATGCAAGTAATGCAGCGATGTCTGCTGGATTCTTTTCAGCAACCAACTTCACGCACTCATTTGTGAAGGCCAAAAAGTCATCATTCTTAGAAACGAAATCAGTTTCGCAGTTCACTTCTAGCAAAGCACCAGTAGTGCCTTCGATGAATGAAGCAACAACACCTTCAGCCGTAACACGTGATGCTGCTTTACCAGCTTTGCTACCAAGCTTTACACGCAGAATCTCTTCTGCTTTAGCCATATCACCATCAGCCTCAGTCAAAGCTTTTTTGCACTCCATCATTGGAGCATCAGTTTTGGCGCGTAATTCGCCAACCATTGCAGCGGTAATAGCGGCCATTATTCAGCATTCCCTTCTTCAACAAACTCTTCTTCGCCTTCTTTAACGGCAGTCAAGATTTCTTGTACAGAGCTTGATTTACCTTCGAGAATTGCATCAGCAATACCGCGGGCGTAGAGAAGAACTGCTTTGCTTGAGTCATCGTTACCAGGGATGATGTAATCAACACCTTCTGGCGAGTGGTTGGTATCAA
>CAIYZI010000335.1 GCA_903930665.1 uncultured beta proteobacterium | reverse complement strand
GTTTAAATGACCAAATTAAAGGGGTGGCAGACCGTTTAGCTAAAGCTGGTTATCGAGCTCTGGTTCCAGACTTATATCGCGGAAAAATGGCGCTAGAAGCAAATGAGGCGGAGCACCTCATGAATGACTTGAACTTTGGCGATGCGGCAGGTCAAGATATTCGTGGTGCCGTTCAGTATTTAAAGGCTAGCGGCAGCGCAAAAGTTGCGGTGACTGGTTTTTGTATGGGTGGCGCTTTAACGGTGCTATCAGCCTGCAATGTTCCTGAGCTTGATGCCACTGTAGTTTGGTATGGCTATCCTCCTTTGGAGTATGTTGATGCTTCCAAGGTAAAAGCGCCTATGCTCGCTCACTGGGCATTACATGACGATGCTTTTGCTATCGAGGGTGTGGGGCACTTGGAAGAGAAATTAAAGACTGCAGGGGCTGATCTACAGTTTTATCGATATGATGCAAAACACGCTTTTGCCAATGAAGAGGCTGATTCGAGAAATCTTCCGTTCTTAAAATATCAGGCTGATGCTGCTAAGCTTGCATGGGAAAGAACCATGGAATTTTTAAGCAAGCACTTGAACTAATTCCGAACAATTTACTAACAGATTCTATTTTTTAAGTTATGCACCTTTTTGCTGAAAACCTTGCAATTGAAATTGCTCAGTACTACCGAAATTTGGCCCTGGCTCATGGAGCGATACCCAAAATCTTTACCTTGGTAAATGGGGAAGGGGATCAATACCTATTTTTTATTGATGACCTCATGTTGGATCCCAAAGAGGTGCCCGAGTTTTTGTCCTATATCGTTCATGAGCATGAGTCAGTTTGTTACGCTCAAGGTACTTTAGTTATCTTGGATAAAACTCAGCAGCTCATTGAATTTGCGGTTATTGATGAGGAAGCTGCCCAAGCCATCGTTTGTTCAGCTGAACTCACAAGGGATCTTGAAGATAGGCCGGTAGGTTTGACTGAATTTGATAAGATTTTGGCGCCTAAAAAAACAATCTTTTTTGGCGGCCTCTTCACTGAGCAGACTCTTTCAGAAGACAAGCGTCAGGAGTTTGAAGAGCTTTGGATTGAAATGAAGCCCAAGATCTTGCACAGAACAATGGGAATCTAGTGATTAACGGCCTTTTCGGCCTTTTTGTTTGATTTAGGCACCTTAACTCTATAAAATGGAGCTCATAGGGTGCTAAATACAGTAATTTGGTGCCCAGAAGAGGACTCGAACCTCCACAACCTTTCGATCGCCAGCACCTGAAGCTGGTGCGTCTACCAATTTCGCCATCTGGGCATCCCTCCATTATAGGGGCTTAGACGTTTTGGTAATTTTTCTAACCCCAATTTGGCTTTTTCCCCTCGGACCCAATGGTTTGATACAGTAGCCTTAGTTCATAACAGTTATAGATATAAGGCAGAGGTTGCCGAAGGAATTACATGCGTAAAGCAAAAAACTTGGTGCCACGAGAGGCTGACCGACTTGGTACAGTCCAAGGTCACCGAGATGGATTTGGATTTGTTATTCCCGATGATGGTGGAGAGGATATTTTTCTCTCAGAGCGAGAAATGTCTCGCGTCATGCACGGTGATAGAGTCAGTGTCAGGGTATTAGGAACAGATCGTCGTGGAAGACCAGAAGGTCAAATCGTTGATGTGATCTTGCATGCAAATAAGGTCGTGATTGGTCGACTTCTCAATGAGAAGGGCGTATTAATTGTTGCGCCTGAAGATAAGCGCATCGGCCATGATATTTTGATTCCGCCTAAAGGTCAGGGCAATGCAAAATTAGGGCAAGTAGTCAGTGTAGAAATCATTGACTACCCTGATAGCTACCGTCAGGCAGTAGGACGTGTTGTTGAGGTGCTGGGTGAGATTGATGACCCTGGTATGGAAATCGAAATTGCTGTACGTAAGTATGGTGTTCCACATGAATTCTCTGCTGCGGCAATGAAAGAAGCTGCTGCGCTTCCAGATACGGTTCAACAGTCAGATTTAGAAGGTCGCGTAGATTTGCGCGATGTTCCATTGGTCACCATCGATGGCGCTGATGCCCGAGATTTTGATGATGCTGTCTATTGCGAACCTGTCATGTACGGCAAGTCTAAGGCTTGGCGTTTGATTGTGGCGATCGCAGATGTCTCGCACTATGTAAAACCAGGGCAACCATTGGATGATGAGGGGCTATTAAGAGCGACCTCAGTATATTTCCCAAGACGCGTTATTCCGATGTTGCCGGAGAAAATTTCCAATGGATTGTGTTCCTTAAATCCTGGCGTAGATCGTCTCTGCATGGTCTGCGATAGCGTTGTAGATCAAAATGGCATAGTTCTTGCTTATCAGTTTTACCCTGCAGTAATGCACTCCGCCCAAAGATTTACTTACGATACAGTTTGGGAAATTCTTTCAAACAGCAAAGGCCCTGAAGCAGCGCGCTTTGCTCAATTTAGACCCTTGCTTGGTAATTTATATTCCCTCTACAAAATCTTGTTAGAGGCGCGTAGTAAGCGTGGTGCGATTGAGTTTGAAACCACCGAAACCCAAATTATTAGCAATGAGTTAGGAAAGATTCTTCGCATAGAGCCACGCATTAGAAATGATGCCCACCGCTTAATTGAAGAGTGCATGTTGACTGCAAACGTTTGCGCAGCGGACTTCATTGATAAAAATAAACACCTGAGTTTGTATCGCGTCCATGGTGAGCCCTCTGAAGAGAAGTTGGTCACTTTACGTCAAGTATTGCGGACGTCCGGTTTATCTTTAGGCGGCGGTGATAAACCTAAGCCAAAGGATTTCGCGAAATTAATGCGTGAAATCAAGGATCGACCTGATGCCAACATGCTCCAATCAGTGGTATTGCGCGCGATGCAACAAGCTATGTATCAACCTGATAACGAGGGCCATTTTGGTCTAGCTTATCCAGCGTATTCTCATTTCACAAGTCCAATTCGCCGCTATCCAGATTTACTCACGCATCGCGTTATTAAATCTATCCTGCAGAAAAAGCCTTATGTTCCTGTTCTGCCACCTAAAGTTCCTTTGAACTTAACTTTGCCTCGTAAGGGTAAAGGTCGTGAGAACGCTGTCAATGCCAAGAAATCCCAAAGCGATGCTACTGCCGCTGCAGCTAAGGGGTCTAGATTGCCTAAGGGCGCTAATGCTGCTCTGCCAATCTGGGGTCAGTTAGGAGTGCATTGTTCTTCCAATGAAAGACGTGCCGATGAGGCTTCTCGTGATGTAGAGGCATGGTTGAAGTGTTATTACATGCGTGATCATCTCGGCCAAGAGTACTCTGGAACTGTAACTGGTGTTGCTACTTTTGGATTGTTTATTCAATTGGAAAGTTTATTCGTAGAAGGCATGGTTCACGTTACCGAATTGGGTGGCGATTATTTCCAATACGATGAAGCGCGCCAGGAATTGCGTGGCGAGCGAACAGGTATACGTTATCGACTCGGTGATCGCGTTCATGTACTCGTAAGCCGCGTAGATTTAGATGCTCGTAAGATCGAATTTAGCCTAGTGAAATCCGTAGGTGCTGAAGTGAACAATGGATCTGTAAGACGTCAAGTCCTATTGGCTGCTGATACTGGTAAACCCAATAAAAAAGCCTCCCCAAATAAATCGAGACCCTCAAGCAAAGAACCTCGCAAGCATGGTGGTGTCAATGTAAATGCAGCCAAGTCTGCTGGAACATTGGGCGCAACTCAGTCAAAATCTAAGGCCTCACGCACAAGCTCTAAAGTTGCTGTAAATGCATCTAAGCCAAGTCGACCAGCTGGTAAACCTAATGGTAGCAAGCCACCTGTTCGTAGTACCAAAGCTAGACGTAAATAATAGATACATAGATAGATAAATAAATAAATAGATAAAT
>CAIYZI010000334.1 GCA_903930665.1 uncultured beta proteobacterium | reverse complement strand
GGTAATTGCCAAGTGCGGGTAACTTCCTCGCTGATGTAGTTTAAAGGTCCAATATTGGTAACTGGAGAATCGCTGTGAAGAGTAAATTTACCGCCCAATCTTTTGAAATCTCCTGCTGGATCGATTCGTTTTGAGCGCTCAGGCCCAATAAGGTGGCCGTTAAATACCTCTCCCCAATAATTAACATGGCCAATGGTAAATCCTGGAATCACCCCAAGCTTTACCGCTCGCTTCACTTGATCTGGAGTATTGATAGTGAAGTGTTCAATGCGCAATCGACGGTCTTGTGCTTGCGGATTTTGACCTAACAATTTTTCGTAATTATTCAATGATTGTTCTACCGCTTTATCTCCATTTGAATGAATTGCTAGCTGCCAGCCCTCATCAAAAAACGGCTTCATTAGGCCTAGTAACTGCTCATCTTTATAGTTCAGCTCACCCTTCCATTTGGATTTGCTTGGATAGATATAAGGATCATTTAGTGCGGCCGTTAAACCCTGTGTAGAGCCATCCGAAATATATTTAATCCCGATAAAGCGCAGGTAATCATTGCCTTCATTAGGTTTGATTGCGTTATAACCCACGGGCAATGATTCTCCCCATAAGTAACCCCTAACCCTAATGGGAGCAGAACCATTTGCAACGAGCTCTTTAAATATTGCCACTTCTTTTTCAACGCCCGCATAGGAACCAACACCAACGTCCGCTACTGTAGTCACGCCTTTTGAAGCCATATTCCTCATGGTTTTTTGAATAGCACCAATCAATTGGGCTTGCGTAGAAGCGGGGATTTTTCTCATGACAGTGGCGAAGGCTGGAAACTCTAACAACTTACCCGTGAGTTTGCCCTGAGTATCTTTCACATACAAGCCACCATTGCCTGGATTTGGGGTTTGATTGTTAATCCCAGCAAGCTCCAAAGCCTTGTGATTCACATAGGCAATATGGTCCGATTGATTCATGACAAATATAGGCACTTCAGTCGATACCTTATCCAATATATCTGCGGTTAATTCAGCCATAAATGGCGTAGTACGTGATGGGTCAGCCCCAGATGCTACTAACCAGCCCCCCACAGGCACAGTTACGAGTTGCGCTTTTAATTTTTGAGAAAGACTATCTAGAGTGTCATAAGGTAGTGTGAAGTTAGTCAAATCTACCCATAAGATATCCGAGACTGCAGTATTGATGATGTGAACGTGCGGCTCAACAAAACCAGGCATCAGCGACTGGCCTTTGAGGTCTATCACTTTAGTAGAGCCGCTTTGCCACTCTTTAGATACGGCGTCTTTTGTACCTATAGCAACAATCTTCCCATTCTGAATCGCCAATGCTTCGACTTCTTCATTTTTTGCATTGACCGTAACAATGGGACCACCATAAAAAATCGTATCGGCATTGTTGCCTGCAATAGCGGACTGAGCAAGCAAACAAATGGCTACAAATGAAATTCGGCTGAAGTGAGGCATTGATAAACCTTGATATTTTGGGGAATTTGGAAATATTGATCTTAACAGAGCAAAACCATGCTTTAAGTCACGCTTTAGAGTATCAAGTTAGACGCTATTAGCTAATTTAAGACTCTGGGTCAGCTTCTAGCATTGGATAGCTACCGATCGAAAGTCCAAGTCCAAAGAGAAACCACCTGAATGAACTAACCCCCAGAAGTTGAACGGTTTATTGGGAGGGGGTCAGATTTAGCAGTTTCTTACATATCTCGTACAGAGTCGAGCCAGACCTAAAGACAACTAATCTTTTGGAGCGTACTGCATCTCTCCGTTACCAAAAGACCAGTTTTCTTAATTAACTTCAACTAAATTAATAACGATGTCTTGAGGTCTTATTTTGAGCTTTTCTACCAAACCTTCGCAAATAGCTTTGTAGAAAATCTTCTTCATTTCAGTTGTTCTACCCTCATTTAGAGTGACCTGAATAAAGATAATATCTTCAGAATACTCAATGCCTAAGTAGCTTTTAGGGATAATTAACTCTCTACTATCATGCTTGGTAATGACTTGAAACTTGTCAT
>CAIYZI010000333.1 GCA_903930665.1 uncultured beta proteobacterium | reverse complement strand
TTAGGCGGCCTGTTGGCATTGCGCGCATTAGGGTCAAAGACTCTTTATTGTCAGGAATTCGAGGCAGGTTATTAATAAGCTGCCTTCGAAATGCGTTTACTCGGGATGAGTAAGCAAGGTTCGCATTCATTTTATTTATATCCGTGAATTAATCATGCGCTTCCTGGCAATGCAATTTCCTAAAAAATGCAGGGCTTACACCAAATCGGTGCGCAAATGCTTTTGTTAATTGAGCTGCGGTGGAGTAGCCATTTAATGAAGCTATCTGTTTTAGTGAGGCTTTGGAAGTAAGTAGAATGCGTACATTATCTAGCCGCAACTTTTCAACATAATCCCGTGGGGTTTCTCCAAAGCACTGTGTGAACTTACGATAAAAGGTGCGTTCCGACATGGCCATTTGCTCCGCCATCCTTGGGGTATCAATATTTTGATCCAAACGATTCTGTAGCCATTCAACCAGTTTTAAAAATTGCGGCTCAGCATTCGATTGCGCATTAAGTAATGGACTAAATTGAGATTGATAACCAGGTCGCTTTACATAAAGCACCAAACGCTTGGCAATAATGTTGGCAATTTCAGCGCCAAGATCTTGTGCCACCATTTCTAGGGCCATATCAATGCCTGTAGTCACTCCAGCAGAAGTCCAAAGCTTTCCTTGATTAACAAATAATGCGTTGGCATCAACCTCCGCCTCTGGATAAAGGGTTGCGAGTTTTTGGTAAGAACCCCAGTGAGTTGCCACCTTCTTTTTCTTGAGTAAGCCTAGGCGACCTAGAACAAAGGCGCCGGTGCAAACAGACCCATAGCGACGAGTTCCTTGAGCCGTCTGCTTAATCCACTTCATGAAAGGCTCATTCCTCGATAGTGCCTCTAACCCATCTGCACTACCACCAGCGATTAAGAGCGTATCTATAGAGGCTAATTGAGAAGATTTGTAGCTTTGGGATTCAAGTCTAATTCCAGAATGACTGGAAACTAACCCTCCTTTGGCTGATACGGTTACCACTTGGTAATAGGGCTTGCCTAAGGCATCATTGGCTGCAGAGAAAACAGAGGCGGGCCCTGTGATATCGAGAATCTGAAATCCATCAAAAGCAATGAGGGCAATTTGGCGTAATTTGGACATTGGCAGAAATTATCATGATTTTGTCATTTATGCCAAATCAATATTGCTTAGACTTTGATCATGCCTAATTTAACTAAGGGGCCGATATGAATACAAACATCGAAGTGGGCTTTCTGTTATTCCCTAATTTGACGCAGCTTGATCTCACTGGCCCCGCCCAAGTGCTTAGCCGAGTGCCGAATGCAAAGGTGCATTTAGTCTGGAAAGACTTGGGCCCCGTAATGACAGATGTGGGGTTTTCAATTAATCCAACAACGACATTTGAGAGCTGCCCCCAATTGGATGTTCTGTGTGTACCTGGCGGTTTTGGAATCGGCGAGCAGATGGTTGATGAGGCAACCCTCTCGTTCCTGCGTAAACAAAGTATCGGCGCCAAATATATAACCTCTGTCTGCAATGGGTCACTCATTCTTGCGGCTGCTGGAATCCTTCAGGGCCACAAAAGTGCGTGTCATTGGATCTGGAGCAAATATCTCCCGCTATTTGGTGTTGATCCCATGAATCAACGAGTGGTCAAGGATGGAAAATTTATCTCTGGCGGAGGGGTAACTGCGGGCATTGATTTTGCTTATGAGCTAGCTGCTGAGCTTGTAGGGGAAGATATTGCTAAGCGGCTTCAATTGGCGCTTGAATATGACCCTGCACCACCTTTTAATTGCGGATCGCCAGGAAAAGCGGGCCTAGCATTAGTGAATGAGGTACTCGCGCTCCAAAAGGATCAGATTACAGCGATGGAGGTGGTGATTCAAAAGGCGGTTACAAATTTGGATACCCAATAACTTGGGATTACTTCCGCCTAGGCGTTCTTTGCGCATCCCTATTGGTATAGGTGTATCCACCCCAATATTCATCATCGCTATATTCGGACACGATCAAAGCGTTGGTAATGGCTTGCGTTGCCGCTTTAAGCCAGTTAGAGTCTGCAAAGTTTTTTGCTGCCTCTAGCTCTTTTGTTTCCCAAGGCGCAACCATTCCATATTCAGTCATGAAGTAGTTTTCAGCATCCAAAATTAATGCATGAGTAGCTGCTTGATGATTTTCGTACCCGCGGCTCAGTTTGAGATCTAGTTTTTCAAGCTTGCCTAGAAGGTCATTAAACATATTCTCTTTCGCTTTAAATTGGCTTTAGTACATTCTAAGTCAAAGGCCCTGCGGTGCTCACGGGCTTAGGAGTAAGCTTATAAAGATTGATGAGATTTGTGTAAATGTATTTGCTGGGGGTGGCGATGGGTTATGTATCAAATGTAATCGGCAAAGATGAAGCGGTTTCGTATGAGGGGCATATCTCGCTACTCGCTTACTGGAAGTCTTTCTTGGTTGGCGGCTTTTTCCTAGCATTGGGTCTGATAACCCCTGGACTCAAACTGGCGACGTTCGATGAATTGGAAGCATCAGCGCGGCTTTATTCCTCTTTATTTTTTCTTGCTATAGGGGCATACATTCTTGCGCCGCCATTCATTGCAAAAATGACTACTGAATTGGCAATCACCAATAGGCAGATCATTGCCAAGTTTGGCTTTTTGCGTAGCGACACCATTGAAATTAATCTTTCAAAGATAGAAAGCATCCGTGTTGAGCAAAGTTTCTTTGGCAGAATGCTTAATTACGGCAGTTTGGTGATTATTGGCACCGGTGGCTCAAGGGAGCCAATTCCGGAGATCGTTGATCCGCTTGAATTTCGCAGGCAATACGACGAGATACTTAATAGGCACACCTAGCGTTACTTCAACTACTGCGCATAGGACGCAGCATCTTATGTGGCTGACTTCTCTAAAAGTTTGCTGACCTTTTGAACAAGATCATTAGTCTTTTTGGTAACTTGAATATGCCTAGCGCGACCATCACGTGGGTCAGCTTTGAGCATGAGATACCCATCAGCAATTAACTCTTTAAGTGCTTTATGAAGGGCTGCTTGAGAGGCGATCTCTTGCATGCTGATGATGTCTTGAACACGGCAGGGCTCTCCATCACCTCTTTTAAGAATTTCCTTCAATAGGCGCTTGCCATTAGGCGGTATGTTTATCTCAAGCTTTGAAGTAGCTTCCAGAAATTTTAAATATGAATTAATGGCCATTGCTCATTCCTGTGAAATATCGTTACCCGCATCTCTTAATACTTTGGCCCAGCGACGAATCGTTGCGCGTAATTTGCGCTGGGCATCATCATCGAGCGGCATAGTTGGCACCATCTCTAGGGCTTGTGCGGGCGTAAGGTAGGCGTACTCTAGTAGTGCCATACAAAACTCTCGATCTTTGTCTCGCCCTGCAGCAGCCTTTGCAAGAAAGAGATCAAGCACATCAAGGCAGTACCCCACTCGACCATTGGTATTGTTGTTTTGCACGCGATGGATACGCGTCATCCAGTCTTTTGGCAATATTGCGGTATCTGGCCCCACACCTTGAGCGTAGTAACCATAAGTCTCGTGGAATTGCGAGCCTTCACCAATTGCGCCATCAATCTCATCGGCTAAATCAGGAGCCTGTCTTGGATAGATGTCCGCCTCCATAGAGACAGTGAAGACCTTTTCTGGATTAGGCACTTGGCCTAGCATTGACTGACTGCCGATGATCACAAATTCATATTGGTTGGTGACATCCGCGCTGGCGCGAATGATGTGCTCTAGCCCTTCTCGTGTCATGGCAACCCCTTGAAGTCTTGCGCATCTTGGGCGGTGGTCAAGGAGCTACTAAATACCACCCCTTTTTTGAGCGCACTCACATCTTTCAAAATACGTAGGCGCACTTCATCTGGAAGAATGGTCACTAGTGGTGAGGTTTGTCTGAGTTGCTGGGCGTGTCTTGTGCGGCCAAGCACTTTACGCCAAGAGCCTGCATTTAAGATGAGTTTCCATTCTCGCCATAGGCCAGCTGAGCGAGGGTCGCCAGTAGCAAGCCAACGCTCTAAGGTGTCTTGAGCTTGTAGTAATGATGCTGGATCGGACTTTACAAACCGAACAGCTTCTTCATGCAGAGCAAGACTTTGTAGATCTTGAAGTCGGTGTCCGGCGTTATCTGGCAAAACGCGTACTTGTACGTTAGGGGCAATGCGCCTAGACCTTGCTCCTGCTGATCCAGCGGGAGCAGCTTGCATCGTATCGCCCGCCAAAAGCGCTAACTCTCCGCTAACGCCCAAAACCGACATCACTCGTAGGTAAGCGCCGATAGAAGGAGACGGGTCGCCTGCCTCAATGGAGCGCAGAGTATTGCGGGTAAGCTTTGCGCGCGCAGATACTTCGACCGTGCCAAGCCCTTGCGCTTTACGTAAGCGCTTAATGCGATCACCTAGCTGCAGTAGTAACTGGCGCTCTAGGATAGGGCTAAGTTCGGAAGTAGTCATTTGGTCATTATTTTAACCATAAACCCATTATTTGGTCAATATATTGATCAAATAATCAACCGACCAGCTGAAAGCCGTTCATAAAGCTGGGGTTTAGTGGTGATATCGGTATTCCTGGGTTTTCCCACCGTAACCATAACTAGCCGCCCTTACATCTTGAACATAGATATAACTTTCTTCATGCAGATTACCTAGAATTTGTTCAAACCCCGCAAAAGCCTCTTTAATATACCGAGCTTTCTCATCTTTGGTATTGGTTTCATCCGTAATCTTAATATCAAAGTAAAAGCTGTTTTTACCCTGCTCGCTCAGTAGCTTGCCGCCCACTATCCAGCAATTGGGATCAACATAGTCAATTGCGATAGCAGTGACTTCCTTTTTCTTACCCAGAATGCGATGAGTCAAATCGAGTAGTAATTCGGCAATAGCTTTGGTGGTGGCAATACTCTTTTGTCCGCTCACTTTAACGTTGAGGATGGGCATGAAATTCTCCTTTGGTGGTTTGGTTGTTAATAAATAAGTTAGCTATGCAACTATAAAGGCGAGAAAATGACGGTTAACCCAACCAAAAAATCTACTCAGGGGATTTAGTTGTACTACTGGTGCAGTCAGCCTGATCTTGGCAG
>CAIYZI010000332.1 GCA_903930665.1 uncultured beta proteobacterium | reverse complement strand
TGTGATCTGTAGCGAAAGTATCCTGAGATACACGGCCCTGGCGCACTAGCTACATGTTTTGTAGGTAGCTCCTCCCACCATAGACACACCGGCCACGAAGCCTCGACGCTCCAGTGACCGGTTCTGGATCATGTTGATGAAATCATTGTGAAACAAGCTGTGTAGACGCTTTGGCCGCCTTGCATTGATTGCTTCTTCTGATGACAAACGACGCATTTGGATTTGCTTTTTTTGGCAAATACGCATCGCAATAGTTTCTTTCGAGCCTGTCAACTTCATTTTATAAGGATAAATATGGATGCAATTAACGAATCTGCTTTGCTTGAAAATGAAAATCAAACCGAGGCTGACTCAGAGTATTTGGGTGCTTGTGCTGAAACTAACCACTTTAAAAATAAAAACAGTCTTTCACATGTAAATCACTTCCTTTCAGTAGGTTTTACATCGGAGAGTGATCGGATTACATCTGGGACCGAGCGATCGCGTTATGACGACTGGCTGTCCATACTACTGCTTCGTATTATTCTTTTGGGCGGACCGTTTAAACCTGGGTCACCCCGTGCAAATAAGCTAGAAATGAAAGCGCAGGAAATATGGGGAATTGAGAACTTTGACGGTTATCTGGAAATTCATGGACCGGTCCACACGTTTCGCGCGTTAAAAGACTTGCTGCAAACTTGGGAAGCTGAATTTGCTGAGCCCATGGTACTGCCCAACCACGTGGTAAATAATCTGGCAAGTCTTCAACAATTACTTGAACTGAACCAAGTCGACGTTGCGATCTTGGCCTTTGCAACGCTACTTCATGGGGAGTATCTAGTTGACGAGTTTTGCGAATTGCTTGGAAACAGCCTGTCTGCGCACCAGGTACCGCGACTGATTTCCCGGATTATGAATCTGGACCTCGCTTCAGTCGAAGCGGCTCTTGCGGATGACTCGGTGCTCGCAATCAGTCAACTGGTGGTGCTGGATTCCGTTGGTGAGGGCAACTTGCGTAACCGCATAGACCTGGTTTCGAGGAGCTTTGGAAAGCGCATGTTTTCTCAGCATGATCATGCCCTTGACATCGTCAAGCTTGTAATCAAACCAGTAAAAGCAACTACGTTAAATCAGAATAATTTTCAACACATTGAGAATTATCTGGAGACTTTCGCTGCTTATCTTAAACACGCGTCCGACACTAAGATGCGCGGCGCTAATGTCTTGCTGTATGGCAACCCCGGAACCGGAAAATCAGAATTCGCCCGGTTTCTTGGAAAGCACATTGGCTGCAAAACATATGAGGTGGGTGTGAGCTTTGGTCCCGGCTACGCCATCACTCCCTCGGACCGATTCAAATACTTTCAACTTGGGCAGAGTCTTTTATCGCGCTGTGATGCGCTGATGGTCTTTGACGAATGTGAAGAAGCATTGAGTTCCTCGCTCGTGCGTTATTACGCCGGGTCAGAGGACACGATGGGACAAAAGTCCTGGTTGAATGCTTTACTCGAGTCAAATTCAACCCCAACGATCTGGGTTGCGAACTCGCTTGAGGACATTGATCCCGCGGTGATACGTCGATTTGACTTGGTGCTGGATATGCCTTTGCCACCGCAAAGCCAACGTAAACAAATGCTCTCAACACTCTCCGGTGGACTGATTAGCGAAAAATTGATTCATCAAATTGATTCTAGCAACGGGAGTACGCCCGCCATGGTGGCGCAAACCGCTCGCATTCTGAATGTCGTGGCGCAGGGTAAAAATTCCGTTGAGACTGATTTGTTAGCGTGCACTCTGGTAAACAATCGACTCAATGCACAAGGGCTTCGTCAAATCGGTGGCGTTCAAGGCAGTTATCAAACGCTCGCGTTTGAACCATCGCTGATAAATACCAGCGTTAATCTGCAGGAATTACAAACTAACTTACGTCTAACATCGCAAGCTCGCTTGTGTGTGTACGGCCCCCCTGGCACCGGGAAGACAGCTTTTGGAAAGTGGCTGGCAGACGCCCTGGATAGACCCGGGCACTTTTATAAAGCATCGGATCTTCTGGCTCCCCATGTGGGAGAAACAGAGCGATTAATTGCCAAAGCGTTTGATCGCGCTCGAACGGAGGACGCAGTGCTTCAAATTGATGAGGTTGACAGCTTTTTACAAAAACGAGATCAAGCGCGTCAGAGTTGGGAGATAAGCTTGGTTAATGAAATGCTCACTCAACTCGAACGCTTTGACGGTTTTTTTGTCGCATCCACAAACCGGTTTGAGCACTTGGACAGCGCTGTACTTCGCAGATTTGACCTCAACCTGAAATTCGATTATCTCGACAAAGCATCGGCATGCGCTCTATTCACACGCAGCTGCGAGATAATGAACTTGACGTTAGACGACGCCAATGTTCTCGAACAGTTGAAATCACTTTCGCAGCTCACCCCAGGCGATTTTGAGCAAGTCATCCGGCAATCAACGTTCAGGAAAGTGCCAACAGCTGTAGATTTGCTTTGCAGACTCAAACTAGCCGTCAGTCAAAAGCCTCGCGATGCTGGTCGCGCTATGGGGTTCCTGCACTGAAGATTGACATCATTCTGCGTTCGACAATTCAGAGCTTTCAAAAGTCGCCAGGGTGAGATACGCTAACAACATGAAATGCATTTAGCGAGACTTAAAGTGCACAGCTCACTAACAAGGAGTTTTATGCAAAAAGTAAAGAATACAGCTGGAACGTTGAATGCACTGACAGAAACGCAAGCAGCACAAGCAATGTGGGACTACTATAAAGCGCATAAGCAAGACTTAATTGCAGACATACGTATATACC